>NZ_JASGSR010000125.1:0-22823 GCF_040446015.1 Bradyrhizobium sp. INPA03-11B | reverse complement strand
TGTGTATAAGAGACAGGAATAACCCATCCCCCTCCTCGCTCGCGTCATGACGGGCGCGTGCGAACGCGCGCCTGCACGACAACAAGAACAAGCAGGATGGTTTGATGACGGGTTTGGACGGGGCGCCGGATGCGGCGTCGGTGGTGGCGCTGCACTGCTCGCTGGGGTCGGGACGGCAATGGACCAAGCTTGCGGCCGCGCTCGGCGGCGACAGGTTCATGGCGCCGGATATTTCCGGCTATGGCGTCGCCGCCTGTGGGCGCGACTGGCCGCGAACGCTGGATGGCGAGATCGCGCGGCTCGAGCCCTGGCTCGCCAAGGCCTGTGGGCCGATCCATCTGATCGGGCATTCCTATGGCGGCGCGATCGCGTTTCGGCTGGCGACGGCGTCGCCTTATGCGTCGCGTATTCGCAGCCTGACGCTGATCGAGCCGGTGCTCCCGACGTTGCTGCGTGACACGCCCGCGGACGCGCGGCTGTACGAGCGCTTCGCAGGGATCGCGCGGGTGGTGTCGCAGGATGTCTTCGACGGCGCGGTGCTGGAGGCGGTCGAGGCGTTCACCGCGTTCTGGGCCGGCTCCGGCCCGCGCGAGCAGTTCTCGCCGAGCGGGCGGCTGCGGATGATCGAGCAGGCCGACAAGCTGCCTTACGATTTCAATGCCGCGCTCGATCTCGACGCCGTCGCGGCGGCCGCCGGCGCGCTGAAGGTGCCGACGCTATTGATGTCGGGCGGGCTGTCGCCCTATGTGACGCAGCGCATAGTTGCAAAACTCGCCGCGCTGATCGATGGCGCCGCGACCCGGCATCTGCCGGGCGCCGGCCACATGCTGCCGGTGACGCATGCCGAGCGGGTCAACCCGGAGATCCTGCGCCACATCTGGCGCGCCGACGAGTTGGCCACGCTCGAGCTGGCGGCGGATGCCGGCGCGGCTGAGGCGGCGCAGCCGGCTGGTTCGGCGAGGGCGCATCTGGTAATGAGGAGGCCCTCATTTTGGGAATAATTTGCAGATGAGTTTGCGGCTCACGCGATTGATGGGTTTCGTGGAGTTTATCATCGGGCCGCGCGTTGCGCGGACCCGTTGGCTCTACCCATCCTACGCAGCTGTCTTCGCTGCCTCGGCGTTTCTCTTCGCGGCCACTCCCGCGTCCGCCGCGGGTGACGCCGACGCCGTGCCGAAGGGCGCGGCGGTGACGGTGCTGAAGGCCTCGAAATACTGCTTCGGCAATATCGTCGAGGTATCGGGCATCGTGATGCCGCGCGACGAGCAGCAGGTGCGGCCGGATCGCTTCGGCCTGAAGGTCGCGGAAGTGAAGGCCGATCCCGGCGACACCGTCACCGCGGGACAAGTGCTGGCGCGGCTGACCGACGGCGCCAATTCGATCAACCTCACCGCACCGGTGGCGGGCACCATCTCGGCGTCATCGGCGATCGTAGGCGCGCCGGCCTCGGGCAAGGACGCGCTGTTCTCGATCATCGCCAAAAGCGAATACGACCTGGTCGGCATGGTGCCGACCCGCGACATCGCCAAGCTGAAGACCGAGCAGACCGCGCGGCTGAAGATATCAGGCGCCGGCGAGATGGACGGCAAGGTGCGGATGATCGCGCCCACCATCGAGCCGAACAGCCAGCTCGGCCAGGTGTTCGTGGCTATCAGCTCGAACCAGCGGCTGCTGGTGAATTCGTCCGGCCGCGCGCAGATCAAGACCGGGCAGAGCTGCGGCGTCGCGGTGCCGCTGACCGCGATCCTCTATTCCACCGCCGGCACCGTGGTGCAGGTGGTGCGCGGCGGCCGCGTCGAGACGCGGCGGGTGGAGACCGGATTGATGTCGGCGGGACAGGTCGAGATCCGCGACGGCATCCAGGAAGGCGACATCGTCGTCGCCCGCGCCGGCGCGCTGCTGCGCGAAGGCGATCCGGTGCGGCCGGTGGGGGCGAGCGCGGATGCGAAGTAGGTAAACGCAATCATGCTCGCATGGCTGACGCAGCGACAGCCACGCGATGTGTCCTGCGACGGAGCAAGCGGTACCCCTCTCCCCAGCCCTCCCCCACAAGGGGGGAGGGAGCCCTACCGCCAGTGACTCCCTTACGTAAGCTGCGATGTAAGCAATACGCCATCATCCGACGTGAGGTGAGCACGCGTGTCAGGCTCCCTCTCCCCTTGTGGGAGAGGGTTGGGGGTGAGGGGTATCCCTCCATGCGGCGTACTACGTGGATGGACCGCGACCCCTCACCCGGATCGCATTGCCATGCGATCCGGCCTCTCCCACAAGGGGAGAGGCGAAGCGGAGCAAGCGGCGGGTGGAGACTGGGTTGATGTCTGCCGGCCAGGTCGAGATCCGCGACGGCATCCAGGAAGGCGACATCGTCGTCGCTCGCGCCGGCGCGCTGCTGCGCGAAGCCGATCCGGTGCGGCCGGCCGGTGCGAGTGCGGATGCGAAGTAGGCCGTGCGGTTTTAAACAGCGATAGTTTCAGGTGTCGCTACGCGATGCGTCTCTCAGCGGAGCAAGCGGCACCCCTCTCCCTAACCCTCCCCCGCAAGGGGGGAGGGAACCCATCCGCCGGTGCGTCCCTCACATAAGGTACGATGTAAACAATACGCCGCGCGAAGTCAGGTGAGCACGCTGTCAGGCTCCCTCCCCCCTTGCGGGGGAGGGTTGGGGGAGAGGGGTTCTCTCCGCAGAGCACGCTTGTGATTTTGAGATGAATGCGCGGCCCGATCCCGCGCACACCACTCGGCGTCAGCCGCCGAGCTTGATGTCTTCCAGCAGCGACGACGACACGCTCGGCACCTGCTCGCCTTCGCTCGCGCGCGAGATCGCGACGCGGGTCTTGTTGAAGGCGCTTTCGGCGCCGGCCTGGGCGTTGAGGTTGTTGATCAGCTCCGAGACCAAGACGCTGTTGGTGCCCTTGGAGTCGTCGGCGACCTTGCCCGGCGTCGCCGAGCTCAGCACGATGGTGTTTTCGGGCGGGCTGATCGGCGCGAGGCCGTGCGAGAAGGCGCGGAAGCGGCGTTCATAGGGATTGCGCCTGGAGGCATCGAGCACAACGAGCTTGGCCTTGGCGCCGCGCTCCTTCATCGCATCGAGCACGGACTCGACGCTGACGCCGGTGCGCTTGACGTCGGCTTCCTTCCAGATCGTGGCATCGACCGGGATCATGTAACTCTCGCGGCCGACCTGGACGCCGTAGCCGCCGAAGAACAGCATCACGACGGTGTCGGGCCGGATCTTGGCCTTCATGCGCTCGACCGCGCGGAACATGTCGTCCTTGGTGGCGTCCTCGACCACGTCGACGTCGAAGCCCTCGTGGCGCAGCGCTGATGAGAGCGTGCGGGCATCGTTGATCGGCTGGGCCAGCGGGGCCGCCGCGTCCGGGTAATGGCCATTGCCGATGATCAGCGCGAGGCGGGAGGTGCCGGTCGGGATGCTGCCGATCTGCCCTGACGTGACGGAGCCTGCGACGGTCCCCTTGGTGACGTCGGGCGTCCGCTTGTTGAGTGCGGCATGGGCGCCAATCGCCAGCGACACCGTGCCGGCCACCGCCACACAAACGGCGATGGTGCGACGGGAAATCTGAAGCTGCCTAAGGTTCATGGCGTTCCTAATCCCAATCCTCTTCCCGATAACGCTCGAACGAAATCGCGCCGGGTAAACGCGTTAGTGGCCGTCAGGTTTAATGGGGTTGAGCTGTGTGTGCCGTCGATTGATCTCAATTTGCGGCGCCGCAACAAACACTCCCTTAACCCGGACGGACGGCCGGGGCAACCCGGTTTGCCGCATGCTGCCGCCCGGCACAGGCCATTGACGCCGTTAAAATCCCGTTACGTGACATTCGTCACATTTGTGTTTTGTACCGATTCATGTAGCTTTCCAAAGGCTTGCGCGTTTGGGGGAGGACCGGGGGAAACACCGCCGGGCGGCGGCGTTAACCGGTTCCTTGAGAAAGGGATGCTTTGAGCTTCTTGGGCCTTCACGAGATCGCCGGGGGGGTGTGCCGGGCGCTGACCGTCAAAAAGGACGGCCCATCGCTTTACGACGTTTGCGACCCCGTATTGCTGGCCTATCGCGGCGGCGATCCCCATCTCGGAAAATTCTACCGGACCGCGCTCGGCAATCCGCCGCTGCGCGCGCTGCTCCGCCGCACCGGCCTGCCCGCCCTGAACGACCCCGACCGGCTCGCCGGTCTGCGCGCGGCGTTGACCGAGGCGCGCGACGCCGAGACGCCGGACTGGGCCGCGATCGGCGCCCCGGTCGCCGAGCTGATGGACGGCATCGGCGTGCGCCACCCCGCCCCGCCGGCCGCAGCCGCGCCGGCGCGCCCGCCCGGAATCGCCGAGATCGACCGCGTGATCCGCAAGACCGGCGCACATCTGCTCGGATCGTTCGGCAAGAACGGCTTCATCCCGACCTATGCCGCCTTCAACCTGATCGGCGACGCCGACATCGGCGGGCGCGAGATGCTGATGGCGCTGACCGGGCTGAATGCGCGCGGCTACAAGAACTCGACCTTGCTGTTCAGCCTGGCGCGGATCTTCATCGCCCATTCGCCGGCGCGCGCGCTGATCAACCCGCCATGGCGCGGCATCGCCGAGCCGATGTGGGAGCCGGTGCAGATCCGCCATCGCTCGGCCTATTACGACGCGTTCTTCACCGAGGCGCTGCTCGGCTTTGTCGAGACCGGGCTGGCGTCAGCGGATGAGGCGGGCGCGGCGCGGCGCGCGATCGCGGACATGGTGGACTTTTGTCTCAAGACCAGCGCCGAGGAGGTGCCGTCGCATGACGGCTCCAACGTGCGGGTGATCACCGCGCTGGCGCCGGGGCGGCATCCGCGCTTCTCGCGCTTCTTCGCCCAGATCAAGCAGGACCTCGGCTTCGGCATCTATGTGCCCGACTGCGACACCACCGCGTGTTCGTTCTCGGCCGCGACGCAAGCCGGCTCCGATGATCCGATCCTGCGCCAGCCGCTGCTCGACTTCTATCGCGGTTACCAGGTGCGCGCGGGCGCCAACGAGCCTGTCGTCACCGTGCCGCTCAACGACCACATCGACTATGAGGGCGGCGTCGTCACCTGGATCGACAATCTCGCCGGCGAGCGGCCGTACGGCAACGACCTCGACCCGACGCTGAACCTCGACATCCTCGAAGTCTCGTTTCGCAACCTCGCCCGCTGGCAGATCATCGAGACGCCGCAGCGGCTGGAGACGGTGCATCGCATCATCGCCTTCCAGAAGAATCTGGTCGAAAGCGGCGCGTTCAAAAATCCGCGCTCGCACATCTATTATCTGCCCGAGCTCTACTCGGCCTATTTCGGCCGCTGCTACGCCGCCTTCATCGCGCTGCCGCTGGCGGCGCAGCGCGTGATCGACCCCGGCAACGTGTTCGCGCTGATCCGCGCCCGCGTGCTCGGCTATGTCCAGGGCGAGCTGATCACCCATGAGATGAACCCGTTCGACGCCGCGCTGGCGCTGATGGCGCTGGCGCATCTCGGCGCCGAGGCCTCGAGCTTCACGCCGGCGCTGCACTGCATCGTGCAGGGCCTCGGCGAAGGCGGCCGCAAGGGCCCCTACAAGGCCTATGAGTGGAACAAGATGAAGACGCCGACGCGGATCCTGGTCGGCGGACCCGAGGTGACATCGGCGTTCGTGCTGATGGCGCTGGCGCTGGCGAGGAAGCGAATGGTGGTCGCGTAGGCGCGTCGGACTTCACCCTCCCCTGGAGGGGGAGGGTCGCATCGCATCGTGCGAAGCAAGATGCGATACGGGGTGGGGTGATCTCTCAACACGGGCACTGTTTGAATGGATAGACCTTCACCCCACCTCGGTTCGTATTGCGCTACGCTTCATCCGAACCGATCCCAGAGCGAGCTTCGCTCGTCTCGACCCCTCCAGGGGAGGATGGCGCACATCGCCGGATGACGCGAAGTTGAAACTGGCGGAAACACGACACCACTGGCACGGTTGCCCAATTGCCCGCACAATCCTTGGGCACTGACCAATAAACGCTAAACCTTGGCCGGGAATGCCGATGTTCAAGACGCTGCTCACTGCTGGCCTGCTGCTGTCGCTGCCGACGCTGGCTGTCGCCGCCGACATCACGGGCGTGCCGAAGATCCGCGACGGCGACCAGCTGATGATCGGCAGCGTCAAGATCCGGCTCGGCGGCATCGACGCACCGTCGACCGACCAGCTCTGCCTCAACACCAAGGGTGAGCGCTGGACCTGCGGCGTCGCCGCGCGCGACGAGCTGATCAAGCATGCCGGCCACAAGAGCTGGACCTGCCACGCCCGCTCGGTCGATCGCCGCGGCCGCACCATTGCGCGCTGCGAGGTCGATGGTGAGGACATCCAGAAGTGGATGGTCGAGAACGGCTGGGCGCTGGCCTTCACCCGCATCTCGCACGACTACGAGCCGGACGAGAAAGCGGCGCGCGAGGCCAAGGCCGGGATGTGGCAGGGCGCGTTCATCGCGCCGTGGGACTGGCGCGTGCGCAACAAGAAGACCACCGTGCTCGGCGCGGTGAAGCCGCCGGAAGGCGCCAACGCGATCCTGCTCGCCTCGGCGTCCGGCCCGGTGGCACCCTCGCCCGACTGCACCATCAAGGGCAATGTCAACCGCTCCGGCGAATGCATCTTCCACCAGCGCTCCAGCCGCTGGTACGCCAAGATCGAGATGAAGATCAGCAAGGGCACGCGCTGGTTCTGCTCGGTCGAGGAAGCCGAGGCCGCCGGCTGCCGCGAGACGCGGCGCTAACGCTTGATCGAATGAGATTGACGTGCAGCCGCATCGGCGATGCGCCCCCTCTCCCGCTTGCGGGCGAGGGCTGGGGTGGGGGTATCACCGCTCGCGACACTCGTTATGAGGAGAGAGCCCCCACCCGGATTGCAGCTTCGATGCAATCCGACCTCCCCCGCAAGCGGGAGAGGTAAGGAGAGCTTCGTGACCGATGTCGAGATCAACCCGCCCGCGGGGCGCCGGCGCAGCCGCCTCCGGCAAGCGCAGATGCTGCTGCTGTTCGTGCTGGTCATCTACCTGATCGCGGCCTATCTGGTGCTGCCGGCGCTGTGGACGCATTACGAACACCAGAAGGGCCTCGCCAGTTTGCCGATGGTGACCCGCACCGCGCAGGGCATTCCCGGCGACCCGATGAATGTCGGGCTGATCGGCGACACCAAGGACGTGGTCTGCGCGATGCACGAGGCCGGCTGGTTTCCGGCCGATCCGGTCACGCTGAAATCCTCGATCGAGATCGTCGGCTCCGTACTGCTCGATCGTCCCTACAAGGATGCGCCGGTGAGCAATTTGTTCTATCTCGGCCGCCGCGAAGACCTCGCCTTCGAGCGGCCGGTTGGGACGAGCGCGGACCGCCGCAACCATGTCCGGTTCTGGAAAGTGCTCGACCAGGGTCAGGAGAAGCGCCCGGTGTGGCTTGGCGCCGCGACGCTCGACCGCAGTGTCGGCGTCAGCCACTACACCGGAGCGGTGACCCATCACATCGCACCCGACCTCGACGCCGAACGCGCGCTGCTTGCCACCGACCTCGAGTCCGCCGGCATGGTCACGGCGAAGTACCAGGTGACGGGCATCGGCCCGACCTTTGACGGGCGCAATGGCGGCGGCGATCTCTATTACACCGACGGCGAAATCTGGGTGCTGCGGCTGGTCGAAGCCTGCAGCAAGAACCATGGCGCCGTCGCACAGATCCCGAGCCCCGCCGCGACCGAGTTCAAGGACCAGATCTGGCGCGCGGTGGTCGAATCGATTGGCAAATAGGGGAGTGCCCCGCGCTTTTGGAAACGCTGGATTGCTTCGACCTGCTCGCAATCCGCGCTGCGATGGAATATTCTCTCCCCTTGACCCCTCACACGCATGATTTGCGCGCTTTACCCAAAAGGAACAGGACGATGACCGTTCGCGCGGGCCGGGAATTTCTGGCCATCCCCGGGCCCACCACGATGCCTGATCAGGTGCTGCAGGCGATGCACCGCCCGGCGCTCGACATCTACTCCAGCGAGATGGTCGAACTGACCGAAAGCCTGCTGCGCGATCTCTCGAAGCTGTTCGCCACCCAGGGCAAGTCCTACATCTACATTTCCAACGGCCATGGCGCCTGGGAAGCCACGCTCTCCAACGTGCTGTCGCGCGGCGACAAGGTGCTGGTGCTGGAGAGCGGGCGCTTCGCGATCGGCTGGGGCACTGCCGCCGCGGCAATGGGTGTCGAGGTCGAGGTGCTGAAGGGCGACTGGCGCCGCGCCGTGCGACCGGCCGAAGTCGAGGAACGGCTGCGGCGCGACAAGGAGCACAAGATCAAGGCGATCCTCGTGGTGCAGGTCGACACCGCCTCCGGCGCGGTGAACGACATCGAGGCGATCGGCAGGGCGATCAAGGCGGCCGGCCACCCCGCGCTGTTCATGGTCGACACCGTCGCCTCGCTCGGCTGCATGCCGTTCGAGATGGACAAATGGTATGTCGACGTCGCAATGAGCGGCTCGCAGAAGGGCCTGATGACGCCGCCCGGCCTCGGCTTCGTCGCCGCCAGTGATCGCGCCTGGGACGCCCACAAGAAAGCCGATCTGCGCACGCCCTATTGGGACTGGACCGAGCGCGAAGGCAGCGAGCACTACCGCAAATATGCCGGCACCGCGCCGGTGCACCTGCTGTTCGCGCTGCGCGAGGCGATCAACATGCTGCACGCCGAAGGCCTGGAGAATGCGCATCTGCGGCACCGGCTGCTCGGCGAGGCCGTGCGCCGCGCGGTTGCGGTCTGGGGCGAGGGACAGGTGCTCGGCTTCAACATCGCCGAGCCCAATGAGCGCTCCAACACGGTGACGACCGTGACCGTGAAGGGCGCCGATCCCGCCGCGATCCAGCGCTATGCCAAGGAGAAATGCGGCGTCGTGCTCGGCACCGGCATCGGCGATCTGCAGGGCCAGGCCTTCCGCGTCGCGCATATGGGCCACGTCAACGCGCCGATGATCCTCGGCACGCTCGGCGTCATCGAGGTCGCGCTGACAGCACTGAATATCCCCCACGGCAAGGCCGGCGCCGACGCCGCCATCCAGTGGCTCGGCGAAAACGTGAAGGCGTAGCGGGCGAGCAGCAGATCGAGCCGCCGCCAAATCCGTCACCCTGAGGAGCCGCGCTTCGCGCGGCGTCTCGAAGGGTCGACGGCCAAGCTGCCGCCGCAAGGCTGACACAGGCGCGCTGAGATAGATGGGCCGTCGATCCTTCGAGGCTCGCTCCGCTCGCACCTCAGGATGACGGACAGCGTTCGCAGGACAAACCTCCGCAAATATTTGCCCATTGACCCTCGCTATGCTTGCGCCATGATCCTCGCGCGGTACACACCGGATCATCGCGATGGGCATTTACATCTACATGCTTCGCTGCGCCGACAACTCGTTCTACGTCGGCAGCGCAACGGGCGATGACCTTGCACCGCGCATCGAGCAGCACAACGCGGGCACCTTCCCCGGCTACACCTACAATCGGCGACCAGTCGTCCTCGTCTGGTCGGAGTACTTCGAGCGCATCACCGACGGCATCGCGGCCGAACGGCAGATCAAAGGCTGGAGCCGGGCGAAGAAGGAAGCACTGATCAAATCGGATTGGATCACGATCAGCCAACTGGCTCATCGACGCAGAGCAACTGCTTCCCCGTCATCCTGAGGAGGCCGTGGAGCGGCCGTCTCGAAGGATCGACGGCCACGCTCCGGCCGCGAGGCAATACGGGCGTGCGGAGATATCCGGGCCGTCGACCCTTCGAGACGCGCGCCAGAGCGCGCTCCTCAGGACGACGGAACGAACAGCTGCCACGACTTATTGAGAAGGCACCTCCACTTTTCGCCGTCATCATTTTCCGCTTTACTGCCGGCAACAGCCGGGCCCTGATCCCTGCGAACAACAAAATGGAGGGATCGCTTGGCATCGGTGGAATTGCGCGGCCTGGTCAAGCGGTTCGGATCGTTTGTCGCGGTTGATGACGTCTCATTGACGATCGATCACGGCCAGCTGGTGTGCCTGCTCGGGCCGTCCGGCTGCGGCAAGACCACGACGCTGCGGCTGATCGCCGGGTTCCTCGAGCCATCCGACGGCGAGATCCGCGTCGGCGACCGCGTGGTGTCGTCGAAGGCGCGCACGCTGCCGCCCGAGCAGCGCAACATGTCGATGATCTTCCAGAGCTACGCGCTGTGGCCGCACATGACGGTGGCCGAGAACATCGTCTACGGGCTGCGCCTGCGCAAAATGGACCGCGACACGATCGCGAAAAAGCTCGCCGCGATCCTGGCGACCACCAAGCTCGAACCGCTGGCGCAGCGCTACCCCGGCGAGCTGTCCGGCGGCCAGCAGCAGCGCGTCGCGCTGGCGCGGGCGCTGATCGTCGGCCCCGAGACACTATTGCTCGACGAGCCGCTGTCCAATCTCGATGCCAATCTGCGCGAGGAGATGCGGTTCGAGATCCGCCGCCTGCACGACGAATATCGCTACACCACCGTTTACGTCACCCACGATCAGTCCGAGGCGATGACGACGGCCGACCTGATCGCAGTGATGAATGCCGGCAAGATCGACCAGCTCGGCGCGCCTGAGGACATCTATGCGCGGCCGGAATCCGAATTCGTCGCGCGTTTCATCGGCGCGGCCAACGTCATCAAAGGCACCGCACGCGACGCGACCCATGTCGAGTTCGCCGGCGCGACGCTGGAGGTAGTTGGCGCCAGGCTCACCGCCGGCCAGAGCGCGCCGGTCGCGATCCGCCAGCATGAGATCCAGCTCTCGACGCAACTGCCCGCAGCCGCGCCGAACACGCTCAAAGCCATCGTGACGCGGCAGGTCTATCTCGGCATGAATCGCGACTACATGGTGGAAACCGCTGACGGCACCTCGCTGCGGGTGACCACGCCGACAGAGACCGCGGTCGAGAAGGGCAGCGAGGTCTGGCTGACACTGCCGCCCGAGCGCTGCCGGGCGCTCAGCCGATAATAACAAGAAACGGAGGGACGCGATGCGGAAACCAATCTCCAGGCGCGATGTCCTGAAGGGCTCCGGGGCGCTTGCAGCTGGTGCGGTGTTCGCGTCGCCCGCGCGCGCCGCAGCGCCCGAGCCGGTCGCGATCACGCCGGACCTCGTCGCGGCCGCGACCAAGGAAGGCAAGCTCGTGTCCTATTCGTCGATGGACCTGCCGGTCGGCGAAAAGCTCGGCAAGGCGTTCGAGGCCGCCTATCCAGGGATCACGGTGCAGATCGAGCGCTCCGGTTCGGAGCGGCTGTTCCAGCGCGTGGCGCAGGAGTTCGATTCCAACATCCACGCCGCTGATATCGTCAACAGCGCCGATGCCTCGCACTTCATTCCCTGGAAGAAGAGCGGCTGGCTGATGCCGTTCGTGCCGGAGGACGTCGCGAAGCATTTTCCAGATAATTATCGCGACCCCGATGGCATGGCCGTCACCACGCGGCTGTGGCTTTCGTCGATCGCCTACAACACCAATCTGGTGAAAGCGGAGGACGCGCCGAAGAGCTTTGCCGACCTGCTCGATCCGAAGTGGATCGGCAAGATGGTGAAGGGCCATCCGGCCTATAGCGGCACCGTCATGACGACGACGTTCCAGATCGTGCGCGAGCTCGGCTGGCCATATCTGGAGAAACTCTCCAAGCAGCGCGTGATGCAGGTGCAGTCCTCGACCGATCCGCCGAAGAAGCTCTCGCTCGGCGAGCGCGCCGTGATGGCCGACGGCAATGAATACGGCATCGTGCTGCTCAAGGAGGCCGGACAACCGGTCGAGCCCGTCTACCCGACCGAGGGCACGCCGACGATCTCAGGGCCGACCGGCATCTTCGCCACAGCGCCGCATCCGAACGCCGCAAAGCTGTTCCAGGCCTGGCTGCACACCCGCGAGACCCAGCAATTTTTCGTCGACTTCACCGGGCAACATTCGCTGCACGCGCAGGTGCAGCCCAAGGCCGGCCGCCGCAAGCTCGCCGACATCAAGCTGATGAAGGAGGATCCGGCCGGGGTGGAGGCGATGACCGAAGAGATCAAGACGCGCTATGCGCGGCTGTTTCGGGTGTGAGGATGGAGCGCGCGATGCACGCTTCCTTGCCTCGCCCCGCTTGCGGGGAGAGGCCGACGCGCATCGCAAGATGCGCGGCGGGTGAGGGGGACTCTCCACGCGTCGCGCTCGCGGAAACTGCCCCTCCCCCCTCCCTCTCCCCGCGAAGGGCGGGGAGAGGGGGCTGAAGCAGCTCACCCGGATCAACATGACCACAACCACCACCTCCCCCACCCCTCGCCCTCGCATCGACTGGACACGCCCGGTGCTGTGGCTGTTCACGGCCGTGCTCGTCCTGCTGATCCTGCTGCCGCTGTCGTGGCTCGCGGTATTCGCCTTCACCGACAAGAACCGCCATCCGACGCTTGCCAACTTCGTCACCCTGTTCAGCAATCCCGACTTCCTCGATCCGCTGCTGACGACTGCGATCATCGCGACCACGTCGGCCTTGATCTGCTGCATCGTCGCGGCGCCGATCAGCTGGCTGGTGTCGCGCACCGACATGCCGGGACGGCAGACCATCCGCGCGCTGGTGACGGCCTCGTTCGTGACGCCGCCATTCCTCGGCGCGGTCGCCTGGGAATTGCTGGCGGCACCGAATTCGGGGCTGCTGAACCAGCTCTACCGGCTGTTCGCGGGCGAGGATGCCGACGCGCTGTTCAACATCTATTCGATGACCGGAATCATCTTCGTGATCTCCTGCTACACGTTTCCATTCGTGTTCGTGCTGGTGGCCAATGCGCTCGACACCATGCCGGGCGAGCTGGAAGACGCCTCCGCGATCCTCGGCGGCAATGCCTGGACCACGGCGCGGCGGGTGACGATCCCGCTTGCGCTTCCCGCGCTGGTCGCAGGCGCCCTGATCGCCTTCCTGCAGGCCATGACGCTGTTCGGCTCTCCGGCGATCCTGGCGCTGCCGGCCGGCTTCCACACCATGACGACCAAGATCTGGAGCCTGTTCCAGTATCCGCCGAAGCTCGAGCTCGCGGCTGCCGCAGCGGTGCCGCTGCTGGTGCTGACCATCCTGCTGCTGCAAGGCCAGAAGGCGCTGCTCGGCCGCCGCGGCTATTCGGTGATCGGCGGCAAGTACGGCGCGCCGCGCCGGGTCGAGCTGCGCGGCTGGCGCTGGGCCGCGCTCGGCTTCTGCCTCCTGGTCTTGCTCAATCCGGTGTTCCTGCCTTATCTGGCGCTGCTCAACGCTGCGTTCTCGCCGAACGCCACCACGCTGGTGACGCCGTCGACGGCGACGCTCCACAACATCGTCTTCGTGTTCACCGAGTTGTCGTCGACGCAACTTGCGTTGAAGAACACCGTGATCCTGGGTACCGCAACCGCGACGATCGGCACCATCCTTGCGCTCGTCATCGCCTATGTCACGACGCGCAAGGTGATCGCCGGCCATCGCGTGCTCGGCTTCCTTGCCACGGCGCCGGTCGCCGTTCCCGGCATCGTGCTCGGCGTCGGCCTGTTCCTGAGCTACACCCGGCCGCCCTTCGTGCTCTACGGCACGTTGTGGATCCTGCTGCTGGCGTTCCTCACCATCAATTTGCCGTCGGCCTATCAGCAATTGCAGGCAGCGTTCGCAACCATTCATCCCGAGCTCGAGGAGGCGAGCCGTATCCTCGGCGCGACGCGGCTGCAGGCGCTGCGCCAGATCACGGCGCCGCTGCTGCGCACCGGCGTGATCGCGACCTGGTGCTTCATCTTCATCGGCGTGATGCGGGAACTGTCGGCCGCGATCGTGCTGTTCACCTCGCAGACCAAGGTGCTGTCGGTCCTGATCTACGATCTCAACGAAGGCGGCGACCTCGCCGCGATCGCGGTGCTCGGCATCGCGATGCTGGTGATCACCTTCGCCGTGGTGCTGGCGGTGAACCAGATCCCGATGTCCGGCGGCAATGCGGGCGCACGGCTGCGGAACGGCTGACGACGCTCACCCCCCGTCATTGCGAGGAGCGAAGCGATGAAAGCAATCCACGCCTCAGCAAGCGGGTAGATGGATTGCTTCGCTCCGCTCGCAATGACGGGGATAGTGAGGGGCGTCCAATCGGCTCCACCCATCTGGCAATCGCCACATTCATCCCGATATAAGGCGGACCCCCGCACCATGAGGATCGTGTGACCCAATCCACCAAGACATCGCCCCCCGTCGCGCCGCGCCGGCCGCATTCCTTCACCACCCACGGCATCACGGTGACCGACGACTATGCCTGGATCAAGGATCCCAGGTGGCAGGAGGTGCTGCGCGATCCCTCGATCCTCGATCCTGATATCCGGAGCTATCTCGAGGCCGAAAACGATTACACCGAGAGCCTGCTCGGCCATACCGACGGCTTGCAGAAGCGGCTGGTCAAGGAGATGCGCGGGCGGATCAAGGAGGATGATTCCAGCGTGCCGTCGCCAGACGGCCCGTTCGCCTATTTCAGGAAGTTCCGCGAGGGCGGCCAGCACGAGCTGTTCGCCCGCACGCCGCGTGACGGCGGCGACGCGCATGTCGTGCTCGACGGCGACGCGCTGGCGAAGGACCACAAATACTTCAAGTTCGGCGGCAGCCGGCATTCCAACGATCACAAGCTTCATGCCTGGAGCGCCGACACCAGGGGCTCGGAGTATTTCTCGATCCGGGTGCGCGACTGGGCGACCGGCGGCGATCTCGACGACCTCGTCGAGGAAACCGACGGCGGCGTGGTCTGGGCCGCGGATTCCAAGAGCTTCTTCTATGTCAAGCTCGACGACAACCACCGCCCGATGCAGGTGTGGCGACACAAGCTCGGCACCAGGCAGGCCGACGACATCCTGATCTACGAGGAGCAGGATTCCGGCTGGTTCACCCATCTGCACGAGAGCGCGAGCGGCCGGTTCTGCGTGATCGCCGGCGGCGACCACGAGACCTCGGAGGAGCGGCTGATCGATCTTGCCAATCCCGACGCCCCGCCTCGGTTGGTCGCAGCGCGCGAGGAAGGCGTGCAATACTCGATCGCCGACCGCGACGACGAGCTGTTCATCCTGACCAATGCCGACGACGCCATCGACTTCAAGGTCGTCACCGCGCCGCTCGCCTCGCCCGAGCGCGCCAACTGGCGCGACCTGATCCCGTATCGCGAGGGCGTTTATGTGCTCGACGTCGAGCTCTATGCCGGCCACATGGTGCGGCTGGAGCGCGCCAACGCGCTGCCGGCGATCATCATCCGCGACCTCAGTAACGGCGAAGAGCATGCCATCGCCTTCGACGAGGCGGCCTATTCGCTCGACACCATGGGCGGCTACGAGTTCGACACTACCAACCTGCGCTTCGCCTATTCGTCGATGACGACACCGTCGGAAGTCTATGACTACGATATGGCGACGCGGGCACGCTTGCTCCGCAAGCGCCAGGAGATTCCATCCGGCCACAACCCGGCCGACTACGTCACCACACGCATCATGGCGACCTCGCATGACGGCGCGCTTGTGCCGGTCTCGATCCTGCATCGCAAGGATTTCGTCCGCGACGGCAACGCGCCGCTGCTGCTCTACGGCTACGGCTCCTACGGCATGGCGATGCCGGCATCGTTTGCCGCCAACCGGCTGTCGCTGGTCGATCGCGGCTTCGTCTATGCAATCGCACATATCCGCGGCGGCGCCGACAAGGGCTGGGGCTGGTATCTCGACGGCAAGCGCGAGAAGAAGACCAACACGTTCGACGATTTCGCCGCGGCCGGCCGCGCATTGATCGAGGCGAAATACACCGCTGAGAAGCGCATCGTCGGCCATGGCGGCTCGGCGGGCGGCATGCTGATGGGCGCGGTCGCCAACCGCGCCGGCGAGCTGTTCGCCGGCATCGTCGCCGAGGTGCCGTTCGTCGACGTGCTCAACACCATGCTCGACGACACGCTGCCGCTGACGCCGCCGGAATGGCCGGAATGGGGCAATCCGATCGAGAGCGAGAAGGATTTCCGCACCATCCTGTCCTATTCGCCCTACGACAATGTCGCGGCGAAGGACTATCCGGCGATTCTCGCGATGGGCGGGCTCACCGACCCGCGCGTCACCTATTGGGAGCCGGCGAAATGGATCGCACGGCTGCGCGCCACGATGCGCGGCGGCGGCCCGGTGCTGCTGCGCACCAACATGGGCGCCGGCCACGGCGGCGCCTCCGGCCGCTTTAACCGGCTGGACGAAGTCGCGATCGTCTACGCGTTTGCACTGTGGGCGGTGGGGATGGCTGAGAAGGCGGAGGTGTAGCCTCGTAGCGCGGTTGGCGAGCGCAACTCCCTCCACATCGTCGTCCTGGCGAAACCGGGACCCATACCGCGTGATCCATCGAGCAAGGAAGTCGCAGTACCAAGGTACTACTAGTCTTCGCCAAACTCCTCCCTGTGGTTATGGGTCCCGGCCTTCGCCGGGACGACGGCGGAGTATGTAGCGCGCGCTCGTCAAGGGACGACGGCGGAGGGTGAGGCAGCAGCTACCGCCCCTTCGCCTTCCGCCACGCTGCGAAATCCTTCAACGTCTGCTCATCCGTCGCGGGGTAAAGACCAAAAATGCCGCGGCCGTTCTGGACCTGCTCGGTGACGAAATCCTCGAACGCCGTCATCTCGAAGGTCTCGTTGGCGATCTCGTCGGCGAGATGGGCGGGGATCACGATGACGCCGTCGCTGTCGCCGAGGATCACGTCGCCGGGAAACACCGGCGCATCGCCGCAGCCGATCGGAACGTTGATCTCGATCGCCTGATGCAGCGTCAGATTGGTCGGCGCGCTCGGGCGGTGATGAAACGCCGGGAAGCCGAGTCGTGCGATCTCGGCCGAATCGCGGAAGCCGCCGTCGGTGACGACGCCGGCGCAGCCGCGCTTCATCAGCCGCGTCACCAGGATCGCGCCGGCCGACGCCGCGCGTGCATCCTTGCGGCTGTCCATCACCAGCACCGCACCCGGCGGGCAATCCTCGATCGCCTTGCGCTGCGGATGCGCGCGATCGCGGAACACCTCGATCGTGTTGAGGTCCTCGCGCGCCGGCATGTAGCGCAGCGTGAAGGCTTCGCCGACCATGGTCGGCTGATCCGGACCGAGCGGATGCACGTCCTGGATCATCTGGATGCGCAAGCCGCGCTTGAACAGCGCGGTAGCGACGGTGGCGGTGGAGACGGATTTCAGCTTGTTGCGGGTGCTGTCGCTGAGTTTTGACATATGATTCATCCAGGTTGTCATTCCGGGATGGTCCGAAGGACCAGACCCGGAATCTCGAGGTTCCGGGTTCGATGCTGCGCATCGCCCCGGAACGACGGTGCAGTGATCAGTAAATCGACGGCTCGCCCACCGGCTTGCCGAAACCGGTCTCGAGGAAATCGAAGTCGCAGCCTTCATTGGCCTGCTTGATGTGCTTGGAGAACATCCAGCCATAGCCGCGCTCGAAGCGTTTTTCGGGTTGCTTCCACGCTGCACGGCGCGCGGCGAGCTCCGCCTCCGGCACATCGAGATTGATGGTGCGCGCGGCCACGTCGAGCGTGATGCGGTCGCCGTTCCTGACCAGCGCCAGCGGGCCGCCGATATAGGATTCCGGCGAGACGTGCAGGATGCAGGCACCGTAGCTGGTGCCGCTCATCCGCGCGTCCGACAGCCGCACCATGTCGCGCACGCCCTGCTTCACGAGCTTGGTCGGGATCGGCAGCATGCCCCATTCCGGCATGCCCGGGCCGCCTTGAGGCCCCGCATTGCGCAGGATCAGCACGTGATCGGCCGTGACATCGAGATCGGGGTCGTCGACCGCCTTCTTCATCGACGGGTAGTCGTCGAACACCAGCGCCGGCCCGGTGTGCTTCAGGAAGCGCGGATCGCATGCACTGGGCTTGATCACGCAGCCGTCCGGCGCGAGGTTGCCCTTCAGCACCGCGAGCGCACCCTCCTTGTAGATCGGGTTTTCGACGCTGCGGATGACGTCGTCATTGTGGACCTCGGCGCCCTCGATGTTCTCGCCGAGCGTCTTGCCCGACACGGTCATGCAGTCGAGATGCAGATGCTGCTTGATGCGGTTCATCAGGCCGGGCAGCCCGCCGGCGTAGAAGAAATCCTCCATCAGATAGAGGTCGCCGCTCGGCCGCACGTTGGCGATCACAGGCACCTTGCGGCTCGCTTTCTCGAAATCGTCGAGCGAAATGTCCTGGCCGGCGCGGCGCGCCTGCGCGATGAGGTGAATGATGGCGTTGGTCGAGCAGCCCATCGCCATCGCGACCGTGATCGCGTTCTCGAAGGCTCTTCGCGTCTGGATCTTCTGCGGTGTGAGATCCTCCCACACCATCTCGACGATGCGGCGGCCGGCCTCCGAGCTCATGCGAATGTGGTTGGCGTCGGCCGCCGGGATCGACGAGGCGCCCGGCAGCGTCATGCCGATGGCTTCGGCGATCGCGGTCATGGTCGAGGCCGTGCCCATGGTCATGCAGGTGCCGTAGCTGCGGGCGATGCCCGCTTCCATGTCGACCCAGTCCTTGTCGGAGATCCTGCCGGCGCGGCGCTCGTCCCAGTATTTCCAGGCATCCGAGCCGGAGCCCAGCGTCCTGCCCTTCCAGTTGCCGCGCAGCATCGGCCCGGCCGGCAGATAGATCGCCGGCAGGTTCATGCTGGTGGCGCCTAACAGCAGGGCGGGCGTGGTCTTGTCGCAGCCGCCCATCAGCACCACGCCATCGACCGGATGGCCGCGCAGCAGCTCCTCGGCATCCATCGCCAGCATGTTGCGGTAGAGCATCGTGGTCGGCTTCAACAGCGATTCCGACAGCGACAATGCCGGCAGCTCCAGCGGAAACCCGCCGGCCATCAGCACGCCGCGCTTGACGTCATCGACCCGGCTCTTGAAGTGCATGTGGCAGGGCTGCGCATCCGACCAGGTGTTGATGATCGCGATCACCGGCCGGTCGCGCCATTCCTCCGGCGCGTACCCCATCTGCATCGCGCGCGATCTGTGGCCGAAGGCGCGCAAATCGTCAGGCGCAAACCAGCGCGCGCTGCGCAATTGATCCGGGGTCTTGTTCTTCTTGGTCATCTTGGATGCGCCATATGTCTCGAGATTGCTCGCACGCACGCGCTCCCGCCGCGCATGCCCTGCGGCACGCATATACAGGAATTCCGCACGTGTCGTCCCGCGCGCGGCGCAGACGTGCCGTTCGCCGCTCGCACCTGTTTTGCAAATAGGTCTGGCCCGCACCACCCGCTGAGCGTGCGGCGCACAAACTCCGCCATGTGGAAGCCGGAGCGTGAACCAGCCTTGACCGACCTTGGCCGGCCTCGGCTTACTTTTGCTGCGCCGTCATCACGATGCGGACCAGATCAGCGGCATTGCGCGCGCCGAGCTTCTTCATGATGTTGGCGCGGTGGTCCTCGATCGTACGCGGGCTGATCCCGAGGTGACGCCCGGCCTCCTTGTTGGAAGCACCCGCCGTGAATTGCTCGAGCACCTCGCGCTCGCGGCGGGTCAGCGGCTCGCGGCCCGGGAAGTGCAGCGACGCGATGCGCGACGCCGAGGTCTCGGCCTGGCGTCTGGTATAGGCGTCGATCGCCTCATTCAGGCGGCTGACGATCTCGTTGCCGCGGAACGGCTTCTCGATGAAGTCGAGCGCCCCGTTCTTGATGGCGCTAACCGCCATCTGAATGTCGCCCTGGCCGGAAATCATGAAGATCGGCGCCGGGTAGTCCTCGCCGTGGAGCTCCCGCAGGATATCGAGGCCGGATTTGCCGGGAATGTGCACGTCGAGCAGGATGCAAGCCGGCGTCCTGCTGCGCGCCACCGCGAGCAGCGCGGCGCCGTCCGCAAAGCAGATCACCTTGTAACCGGCGGTCGAAAGGACCACGGAAAGCGTCTCGCGAACGGCGGGTTCGTCGTCGACTACGAAGATTTCCCCGCGAGGAGCGCCATTCTCAACCATATGCATCGTCCATCAGTGGTGAAGCGTGCTACCGAGACCGCACAAGAACCAGTTCGACCATCTCTATCAATGGACCCGTATTTGTACGGGACGTCCGCTTAACGCACAAGTAGCACCGCGCTCCCTAAAAGTGGGGGCAGTGGAGAAACATGCATGGAAAATGCAGCGGCGGACGGCGTTGCAGTGTGCTTGGACGAGGGCAACGATCCCTACAGCCTGATCGTGACGGACCTGGTGGCGCTGATCGGCCATGTCCAGGCGAGCCTGCGGCTGATCGAGGCGGCGATCGCGCGCGAGGCATTGCTGGCCGAGCAGGACGCCGCCGCCGACATCTTCTTCGTGCTCGACGACGTCACCCCACGCTACACCGTCACGTCGACGACCCTGAAGGCCCGCGACGCCGGCCTCGGCATGGGCTCGATCGGCTGCGCGATTCAGAGGCACCGGCGCGCTTGCTGAACTGACCGGTCGGACCCGCTGCCGGGTTCGACGCGTCAGCGCGGATTGTCCTGACGACGCCCAACCGTCGAGGCGACGATCCGTTCCAATTCCAGATTTCCAGCAAGTACGGCCCGCCCAGCTGGATCAGGCTTTGGCATCAGGCCTTGCTCGCAGCCCTTGGCGTCAGGCCCTGGCCCGCTCTTCGTCGGCGGCCGAGCGCCGCTTGCTCGGCTTGCCCTTCAGGAAGCTGATGTCCATCTCGGTGCCGTTGACGCGGACCAGTTCGCAGCGGCGGTAGGCGAGCCCGGTCGAGGACAGCAGCAGGAAGAACTCCTTCAGATTGAGCCCCTGAATGGAACCCTCAACGGTCAGCGACGCGTCATTGTCGGAGATGGCATTGAGCTGGCAGTCGCGCCGCCAGGTGCCGTCGATGGCCATGATGCAGACATCGACGCCCCGGCTGAACGTAACTCGCTCGATGGATTTGCCGTCCTCCGTCATCGCTCAGTATCCGACCGCCATGGCGGGCCGCGGCATCGCCAACGCTGCCCGCACCCCGCTCGGCCGGTACAGGCCACGCCGCTCGGGAAGCGGCTTGAAGGTGTCGGTCAGGCCGACCACCGTCTCGGCGGCGCCGAGCACCAGGAAGCCGTCGGCCTCCATCAACCGCGCGAGACGGTTGAAGATGTTGATCTTGGTGTCCTGATCGAAATAGATCAGCACGTTGCGGCAGAAGATCACATCGAAAGTGCCGAGCTGTGAGAAGTCGTGCAGCAGATTGAGCTGACGGTGCTGCACCATCGCGCGCAACTCGGGATTGATCTGCCAGAATTCACCCGTCTGCTTGAAATACTTCACCAGCATCTGGATCGGCAGCCCGCGCTGCACCTCGAACTGGCTGTAGATGCCGGCCTTCGACTTCTCCAGCACCTCCTGCGACAGATCGGTTGCGACGATCTCGACCCGCCAGCCCGCAAGCGCCGCGCCCATCTCCTTCAGGCACATCGCCAGCGAATAAGGCTCCTGGCCGGTCGAGCCGGCGGCGCACCAGATCCGGACGCTGCGGCGCGCGGCCCGCGCCTTCAGGACCTCGGGCATGATGGTGTCGCGGAAATGATCGAACGGCACCTTGTCGCGGAAGAAGAACGTTTCGTTGGTGGTCATGGCCTCGACCACCTGGACGGTGTGCGTCGACGAGCCGGCCTTGATCTTGGCGATCAGGTCGGGGATGCCGGACAGGCCGCATTTGCGCGCCAGCGGCAGCAGCCGGCTCTCGATCAGATATTGCTTGTCCGCGGACAGATCGAGACCGGAATGGTCTTTCAGGAGCTTACGCAGATACTCGTAGTCGGGGGGCGTCACGGGAGCCTCACAAGGACGAAAGGGTGAAACTGGGTGTCAGGCTTCGGCCGGCGTATCGAGCGCCAGCAGGCCGACTTCCTGGAATTTCGCGATCACGATGTCCTTGTCGAACGGCTTCATGATGTATTCGTTGGCGCCGGCGTGCAGCGCCCGCGAGATGTGGTCGATGCCGTTCTCGGTGGTGCAGAACACCACTTTCGGCACGTCGCCGCCCGGCATGCGGCGGAGTTGCACGAGGAATTCGAAGCCGTCCATCACGGGCATGTTCCAGTCGAGCAGCACCGCGTCCGGCAGCGCCTGCTTGCAAGCCTCGAGCGCGACCGCGCCGTCCTCGGCTTCGATGACGGTGAATTCCATTCCTTCAAGGATACGGCGCGCGATCTTTCGCACCACTCCGGAATCGTCGACGACAAGACATGTCTTCATGTGTTGGCCTCCTTGTAGAATCCGCCGTCTCCGCGGCGGAGCGTTACGCTGCAGCAGCTGTTCTGGGCACCAGTTCGAGCACGCGATCGACATCGAGGACGACCATGAGCTGGCCGTCGAGGCGGTGGACGCCGCCGGCGAGCTTGGCCATGCGGGGATCGAGGTTGACCGGATTGTCCTCGCGGCCGTCGTCGGGCAGCCGCAGCACCTCGCCGATCTGGTCGATCAACAGGCCATAGGATTCGCCGCGCTGGTCGACGCCGACCGCCATCGGCAGCTTGCCGTCGTCGGCCTTCGGCAGCCCGAGCCGGGCGCGCATGTCGACCACGGTGACGATGCGGCCGCGCAGATTGAGCACGCCGGCGATCTCGCTGGAGGCCAGCGGCACCCGCGTCAGCCGCTCCGGCATGAACACGTCCTGCACCCGCGAGATCGGCAGCCCGAACAACTGGCCGCCGATCACCGCGGTGACGTATTCGGCCATCGCGCCCTCACTGCTCTCGGTCTTGCTGGTCATCGATGCTGTTTCCCTGGATCCCGTCATGCCGCCTTCCGGATCTCGGCGGTCTGCTCCTTGAGCGCCGCGATCAGCCCGGGACGATCGAACTTGGCGACATAGTCGTGGAAGCCGGCCTGCCGGCCGCGCTCGATCGC
>NZ_JASGSR010000124.1:0-22795 GCF_040446015.1 Bradyrhizobium sp. INPA03-11B | reverse complement strand
ACCCTAACCCTCCCCCGCAAGCGGAGAGGGAACGCAGTTCCGTTGCAGATGCTTGCTCAGGCTAATCTCAGCGTGCTCTGGAAATTACTCCGCCAACTGGAAGCGCGCGAAGCGGTCGAGTTCCTCCTCAATGCGGCGCTTCAGTTCCTTGCGCGAGGCCTGCTTCTTGCCGTTGCCGACCCAGCTCCATTTCTGCATCAGCAGCTTCCGGTCCTGCCGGTCGGTCTTGAGGTCGAGAGCGGCGACGATGTCGTCGCCGACCAGCACCGGCAGCGCGAAATAGCCGAACACGCGCTTCTCCTTCGGCACATAGGCCTCGAAGCGGTGGCCGTAGCCGAAGAACAGCTCGGTGCGCTTGCGCTGGATGATCAGCGGATCGAACGGCGAGAGGATGTGCACCAGGGCGGGATCCCCCTCGCCGGTCGCTTCCAGCACCTCGGGCCGCGCCCAATGCTCCTGCTTGCCGGCGCCGTCGAGCGCGATCCGCACCAGCTCCTTGCGGCGCACCCTCGCCTCGATCAGGCCGCGCACCGCCTTCTTGCTCGGCGCGTCCAGGTGGCAAATCGAATCCAGGCTGACGATGCCCTGCGAGCGCAACGCGCGATCGAGCAGATAGGCCGTCCGGGCCGCGGCCGGCGCTGCCTTCGGCGGCTTGTCCCAGCCGAAATGCCTACCCATCAGCTCGTAGGTCTTCAGCATGCCGGCGCGCTCGCTGATGGTGACCACGCCGCCATAGAAGGCGAGCTGCAGCGCACGCTTCGAGGGTTTCCGGCTCTGCCAGAGATGCTCCTTCTCGGTCAGCACGTCGTCTTCGATGTCGCGGATGGTCAGCGGACCCTCGCGCAGCAGCCGCATGATCTTGCGCGTATCCGCCGGGGTCACCGACGAATACCATTTGTGCCCATCGCGCTTGTGCGCCTTCATGACAGGCAGGAAAATGCCGATGTCCTTGGACGGAATGTAGGACAGCGCGTGCGTCCAGTATTCGAACACGCTCTTGTCCTGGCTCTGCGCCTGCTTGAGGTCGGCGCGGCGGTAGTCCGGAATCCGGCTGAACAGGATATGGTGATGGCAGCGCTCGATCACGTTGATGGTATCGATCTGCACATAGCCGAGATGGTCGACGGCCGCCGCCACGGCTGACGCGCCCTCCCCGAACGGTGCCTGGATATCGAGCCGCTGGGCGCGCAGCCAGATATGGCGGGCTGCGGCATTGTTCAGGGATAAGGGTTCGGCGGCGCGGGGCATTGCCCCGGCAATGTAGTGAGATTCGCGCCGCTGTGGAGAGCGGTGCGAGGGAAATCAGCCGTGCATGATCATCGCCTCTGGACGTTGGGCGGCGCGTCGAGCCGACTACTGCGATCCAACGGCTCGCCGCAACCAGGGAACATCCGCCAGCGCCGCGGCGAGCGCGGCGCTTTCCTCATGGAAGACCCGGGACGAATGACCGCCGACCGGAAACCAGCCGCGGCCATCTTCCACGTCCCGCCGATACTCCTCGAAGCCAACAGTCCGATCCGGCCGAAGGAAGATATCGACGCAGCGCGAGGCACCTTCGTCATCGATCGAGCGAAGGACGCGATTGACGTGGGCCATGATATCCTCCTCCCCACCACGCGCCCCCGCCGGCAGTGGCAGTCTATCCAACAGTGACCTACATCACATTCGCGGCTTTGAACCCGTCCTAGGTTCCCAGCATCAAAACGATAGCAGCCGGATTGGCTGGCCGGACACTTAAGGACCAAAACCATGACCCGCTCCCATTCCTTGTCTCTTTTGACAATCGGCGCTGCGCTGTCGATGACGGCGGGCGTCGCACTGGCCGGCAGCGACACCGTTCCGGCCGCCCAGATCCTCAATGCGTTGAAGCCGAAGTCGGCCACCCGCAGCCTCTCCGGCACACCGGTCGACCCGGCCGCTTCGGCCAAGGAGGCAAGCTTCCTCAACAGCGTTCGCAACCGGCAGACCCGCTCGCTGTCATTGGGCGAACGCCAGGAGATCGCCGACATCGCCGCCAACAAGCCGAAGATCGATCTGGAGATTCACTTCGACTACAACTCGGCGGAGATCGCCAAGGGCTCGGCCCAGGCGGTGCAGGAGCTCGGCAAGGCGCTGTCGGATGCCAGCATGAAGGGCTCGACCTTCGTCCTCGCCGGCCACACCGATGCGATCGGCAGCGAGGCCTACAACCAGGATCTCTCGGAGCGCCGCGCCGACACCATCAAGACCTATCTGGTCGAGCATTACGGCCTGAACGGCTCGGATCTCGTGACCGTCGGCTACGGCAAGACCCGGCCGAAGGACCCGAACGCGCCGATGGACCCGACCAACCGCCGCGTGCAGGTGGTCAACATGGAGACCAAGACGGCGCAGCAGTAATCTCCCGAACGTCCGATCCGCCTGTCAGACCCCGGCAGGCGGATCGCGTGTTTCGGAGGGATTTCAAATCCAGTTCTGGAACAGCATCAGCCGATTGAAGGTCGCGATCGACGTCTCGATCGCGGCGACCGTGATCGGCAGCATCGCGATAAAGCCCGCGCATCCGACCGCGACGAAGGCCCACAGCAACCAGCGCGGCGCGCCCTTGCGCGTCAAGGCGTAGACCAGCACGAAGCTCGCGGTGGTCGCCGCCGGCAGATAGTAATAGATGAAGCCGAGCGTGCGCGGCAGCAGCGCCCAGGCGAGATACGGACCGAGATAGAACGCAAGCACGAGAAACGCATCGCGGCTGCGGGCGACGATCCAATCGCGCAGCGCGACGATCAGCGCGATCAATGCCGGCCACAAGATCAGCGGATTGCCCAGAAACACGACCGCCGCGAAGCTGTCATCGCCGACCTTCTCGAACAGATACCAGACCGGACGCACCAGGAACGGCCAGGACGGCCATGAGCTCATATAGGTGTGGCCCGCAATCGCGGTCGTGGTGTTGTCGGCAAAGATGCGGCGCTGCGCCTCGATAATGTCGCTGAACGAGAGACCGTAGAGCGGCACAAAGGTCGCGAGATAGACGACCGCCGGAATCAGCACGAAACAGACAATGAAGTGCGGTAGACGGAAATCGGGCCACAGGTCCGGCCGGTACCAGTCCTCCGCATTGGCGTCGGCAAAGCGCGTGCGCCAGCCCTGCATCAGGCGGACCGCGGCAATGATCGCGACACAAGTCGCAAGCACGAACAATCCGCTCCATTTGCAGGCACACGCCAGCCCCGCGGCCAGTCCCACCAGCGCAAAAGCGGAGTGCGGCCGCGCGTGCCTGAAGCCTTGGATGAATGCTGCAATCGCGAACAGACAGAAGGCGAGCGCGAAAATATCCAGCATCGCGATCCGCGACTGCACGAACAGCATCTGGTTGAAGAAGGCCAGCAGCACGGCAGCGATCGCGCGTTCCTGCGACGCGAACAGCGCGAGCGCGCCGAGATAGACGGCGACCAGCGCCAGCGCGCCGAACAGCGCCGCGGGATAGCGCCATCCGAGCGGCACGTCGCCGAATGCCTTGATCGAGAGCGCGATGATCTCCTTGGCAAGCGGCGGATGCATCGGGTTGAGGATCGGGCCCTCGAGCACCGGCTGGAGCATCTGCCGCGCCGCCGGCACGTAATGCACCTCATCGAAATAGAGCTTGTCCGGCGCCGTGATCCCGAGCAGCAGCACGACGTGGGCGACGACGAAGATGATCGCCGCGACGATCGCCGTGCGAGCGGCCGGACGCCGCAGAACAGAAGGAGATTTGGATGCGATATTCAAAGGGCAAGCACGTGGAGGAGGACGAGTGTGAGCGAAGTGTGAGCTACGATCGCGCCGTTGCACGCGCCGCGTGTGACCTGTGTGATCGGAACTCACTTTCACAACCACAGCGTTGAACGCAATCGAAACGACAGAGACTAACCATCCAGTCACCTCGGGGGAGTTTGTGACATATATACAATATCAGATGCATGTCCGATCCGGTACGATGACTGCGTTCAGTCGATCGGTATTGCAATGAATTCGCCTCGCAGCCTTTTTTCCCTGCTTGCACTCGGTCTTTTCGTCGCCCTGACGGCGCATCCCGCTCAGGCGCAGACCCGCGTCGGCGAAGCGGCGATGGTGAAGAACGAGGTCGTCCGCGTAGCGGCTGCAACCACGCCGATCAATGTCGGCGACGCACTGCTGCGCGATGAGACGGTGCGCACCGGCCTCGAGAGCGCCGCGCGGCTGGTGATGGCCGACAGCACCAACCTCTCGCTTGGGCCGAATGCCTCACTCAAGCTCGATCGCACCGTGTTCGACGACGAGCATCACTATCGCGATGTCGCGGTCCGCCTGACCTCGGGTGCATTCCGCTTCGTCACCGGCCACTCGGACAAGGCCGCCTACAAGATCACCACGCCGCTTGCGACCATCGGTGTTCGCGGCACGGTGCTCGACATCCTGTCGCAGCGCGGCAAGACCACCGTGGTGTTGCAGGAAGGCGCATCGACGGTGTGTACGTCGAACCGGCAGTGCATCGACCTGACCCAGCCCGGCGACACTGCGATCATCACCTCGAGCGGCGGCCGCACCACGATCCAGAAGACCAACAACCCGCCCTGGACCTTTGCCGCGACCTGCACCCAGGCCGCAGGGCTCTGCACCGTCACCCAGTTCGCCGATGCGACACCGGTGACTCCGACGGTCGACGACACCGGCATGCTGTGCGGACGGTGACGATGGCGCGGCGCATCCATCACGTGGTCCTGTCGACGGCTCTGACGTTGGCGCTGTCGTTCGCGATGCTGCAGGCGCTGGCTGCGCCGGCGCAGGCTCAAACTCCAACGCCGCACTGCACGTCGATTCCCGATACCAACCTGTCAGCGTTTGTGTCGTCGAACTGTGGAGCGACCCCCACACCGACGCCCACCCCCACGCCGACACCCACTCCCACGCCAACACCGACGCCGACGCCGACGCCGACCCCAACGCCGAGTCCGTCGCCGACGCCGATCACCGGCGCTCCCTCGAGCGGCAGTTCGATCAACGGCCTCGCCGACCAGCGCTTCAACCAGATGATCACGAACCGCGTGCTCGGATCGGTGCTGCTCGGCGTCAACGAGCAGGTCAATTGCGACGACTGCATCAGTGCGTTCGGCTCCGCCGGCTCGTTCTCGGCCGGCATCCATGGCCGCAAGACCATCACGCCGAACCTGTCGCTGCTCGCCGGCATCGCCTACACGCAATATGGCGAGGGCGGCTACAACGTCACCAGCGCGCCGATCGGCGCCTTCGCGCTGCGCTATGACTTCGTCGACTGGGGCTCGTCGCGGCCGTTCTTCGACATCGGCAGCATCCTCTCGCCGTCGGAGAAGGTGCGCTACACCCGCAGCTACACGACCAGCCTCGGCCCGGTCTCGGTCACCGGCCAGACCTCGAGCGAGAATTACGGCGTGTACGGGCGCGCGGGCTGGATCAGCCGGCTGTCGGCGCGCGACGAGGTCGCGGCCTCGGTCGAGGTCTGGCAGCTATGGCAGCGGGTCAAGGGCTACAGCGATCCGGCGATAGCCTTCAATCCGTTCGACGCCACCATCGCCGACGGCACCGATCGCACCAGCCTGGTCAAGATCGGCGGCCAGTGGACGCGTCTGTTCGGATCGAGCATCGAAACCAACATCAATGGCGGCTGGGTGCAATCCTTCGCCACCCATTCCGGCATCGTCGCCACCGTCACCGGCGACGGCACCATCGTGCCGACGATCGGCAATCAGGGCTGGTTCGAATATGGCGGCCGCGTCGGCTTCCGCATCACCAAGGGCTGGATCGCTGACCTCTTCCTCAACGGCACCGCCGGACCGCAGCCGGTCGGCAACACGGTGCATGGCGGCGTCGGACTGCGGATCAGTTACTAGGACGGGAGCCGCCGTCTGGGCGCGCACCGTCCAGCAGCCGGATCAGCGCCAACAGCGACGTGAAGAACATGGTGAACACCATGATCACCACGGTCGCCGCACGGATATCCTGCAAGCGCCAGGACTGGCCCGCGGCGTCCACGATGACACCGGACTGACCCAACATCCACGGCACGACATGCGTGATGCCGCCGGAGACGTAGAACAGGATGCCGATGAGGCGCAGCCTGCGATCGGTGGCTTGATCGGGCCTGACCGGATCGTTGCGGTGGTGCAGGTACAGGGCAATGGCCTGGAAGAACAGCCATGAGGTCAACAGCCAACCGAAGAAATTTGACGGCGGCACACCGAACACGGCTCCGCCCTCGTGCCAGATCCATGCCTTGGCGATCGTCGCGCTGGGAGGGTCAACCACCAGATCCCACTGCGCGGTCACGAACGCCGCGACGACGGGCAACGCAATCACGTTGAACCGGCGATCCAGCCGCCGATCGGCCTCGCCGAGCAGGGTCGCGGCAACGACCCAGGAGAAATAGCCTGCACCGAACCACATTGGGCCGACGACGAACGGGATACGTCCGACGTTCAGAAGATCGGCACCGATCTCGAAATGATATCGGCCAAAGGGGAAGCCGGTGGTGACACCGATATTCTCCATTGCAAACCCGACTGCGACGCACGTCGCGAAGAAGACGAGAGCGGTCCTCGATCCATAGGAGGCGACCGCGTGCACGATCCCGCACGCAACGAAGGCGGCCGCAAGCAGCTGCGTTATCGGCGTCGGATTCCAGGAGAAGCCGATGCCCATCGCAAGGATCGCTGCGATGGCCGGCCAGATCACCACGTCTGCCTTCGATCCAAGCGAAGAACCGTCTGTCCGGCCGTGCATCACCCTGCCCCGTGCAATCGACATCCGCATCGACGGTAGTCAATTGGTTCAGCGGCGACAAGCCGGGCCCGGCTGTCGACCTTCAGCCGCACGCGGCCGAAGGTGAAGCACGGGCTCGGCCTCCGGTGTTCAAGACGCTCGGTCTTGCTGCCCCGTTCAGTCGTTGTCCCAGTAGCCATCCGAGTACCCATCGCGGTACCCATATGAATAGCCGTGGTCATATCCGCCCGGATATTCGTCGCCGTAATCGTACACGTGACGATGATAGTGGACGACAGGAGGCGAGTAATAATCCCGCTCGTAGACATAGGCCGGCGCCGCCCGCGCAGTCATGGTGGAGCCCAACAGGGCTCCGACGGCGAGACCGCCAACCACGCCGGCGGCCACGGCATCTCCCCGCCGCCAGCGCGCCATGGCTTCGGTCGATGCAAGACACCCCATCACGATGACCGCAGCGGTCGTGAGAACAGCTACTCGTTTCATGCACGCATATCCTTATTTGAGTTCGACAACCGCGCGGGCCGGTGGCAGCGATCAACCATCGCGCTTACCGCAGGATGACATCGTCGCGCGACCAGTATCCTGCTTCGCCGTGCCCTCGGTCCTGTTGTCGGCTTATCCGTGCCGGACGTCCGGCCCGCGGCAGAGAGCCTCTAGAACGTCACGAGGTCCTTGATCTCGCTCCGGACAAATCGCGGCACAACCCGTCTGCCCACGAAGTCATTCCAGTCCTTGAACTTCGACTTCGTTCTCGCCTCCGTGATCGCAGTCACGGCGCGAACGCTGAGGTGCGGAAGCTTCACCAACTCGCTGACAGGCGCGGTGTTGAGGTTGATCTTCTCGGTCCGGCCGACCGGCTCTCGTGTCGCGGGTACCTGGCGGGTCGAGCCGGTGACTGATGGAGATGTCTGTGCCAACGCGGTAGCACCGATGACGCAAACACCAAGGCTGATGCAAACCAACCGAGTAAACATGGAGCACTATCCTTCACGATATGACGCCCTTGACCCGCGGCCGATAAAGCGGCTGCCGATTACCGCAAGCTTACGGTCGCGATCGTGGCAGCGACTTTCTGAAGCATCCGGTCAGCGGATCACGTCGAACAGTCCGGCCCGACGCACTGTGGTGGATCGGCTCGCTGAGACATGCGTCCTTGCTCTGGCCAACATCGTTGCGAGGCTTGAAGCAGCACTGCCCGGCTCGCGAAGCGGCTCCACCAGGAATGCAACGAGGTTTCGCCTGACGCCTGGAATTCCGAACAAGCTCGATTGAATGGAAATTTCGCGCCTGACATAGTGCCCGGCCTGCGCCGCCATCCGCTCAGTCCATTCAACGCAATCATCCTGATCATCGAAGCAGAGCGCAGCCCAGCCGCGCTCCGGCGTCAGCTGGCGAGGCAGTGCCAATGAATACTGGTAGGCGAAAGGATCGCCATAGTACGGGTGATCGGAGCTGTAGAACGCCACCGCAAGCCCGAGGCTATCGTTGCCTCCGACGATCGACAGGGGCGTCCCCATCTCCTCGTGCCATAGGCGGGTGAGTTTGTCCGCCGCCTGGTGATAAAAGCTTCGTCCCTCCTCATAGCCGTGGCTGTTACGGTAAAGCGCATGAATCGGGGCTGCGATCACAGCAGCCACGATCGCGATACCGGCAACGAGGAGCGCGGCATTGACCGTGTAGAAGCGCTCGATCCGGTAGCGGGTGCTGCAAACAATCGGTACGGCAAGCAGGAACAATCCCTGCAGCGCCCATAGCGACGGCAAGTCGGTGCAGAGGAATATGGAGGTGATGAAAGGAAGCACGATCGTGCCGATCCCGACGTGCCAGAGCAGCTTCAGGTTTGGATCCGACGACGCCATATCGCGAGTCAGGCGCCTTATTCGATACCCGGCGATCATCACCCACGTCGCGGCGGACAGACTCACTGCCGCAGCAAGGCCCAGCAGGAAATTGGCTGCGTCTTGCAAAGACGTCACGAAATCGGCCCGCACATGGGTCGCTGCGTAGTAGACGGGCTCCGCGCCTGTCTCGGCCAGCCATTGCAGGTGCGGAAACAGCGCGAGCAGCCCGGCCGCAGTGGAGATCCAGGGCGAGCTGGAGGTGAAGTAGGCGCGCCGCGCGGGATGAATGATGGCCGACAACGCAAAGCTCGCCACCAGAAAGATGGAATAGTATTTGCCCAACATTGCCAGCGATGCCGTGAACCCGGCAGCAATCGCCCAGAGCGGCGCCCTGGTTTCAAAGGCACGGAGGAAGCAATAGGTCGCAAGCGGCCAGACCGCGAGCAACACCGCGTTGGCATTAAAGCGCTGCGCATGAAACTGATACGCCGGGGTCAGCATGAGCAGGAGCAGCACCAGCAGGCGCTTGTGCCCGCCGACAAACCGCCTTGCAATCAAGTCGACGAACCACAATGCCAGCGCTGCATTCGTCATCGCCATCAGCTGCAACGACCAGTCGGTCAGCGGAAAGACCGAGGTCCACGCGCCGGTCACCCATCCCATCAACGGCGGGTGCTTGGGATAACCCCACGCGAAATGCCGTCCATACGTCCAGGTCTCCAGCACGTCTGGATGCAGGCCAGCGCCGTGATAGGCCACTGCCAGATACAACGTCCAGATGCCGACGAAGCAGGCGAGCAGCAGTGGTACCGACCACCCTGCTTCGACCCCTTCCAGCCACCGGTTGAACGGGCGGCGCCAACACGCCGGATCGCGATCCGACCGCTTGGCCATCGCCGACAACGCAAAATCTACCGGCATGAAGCCTTCGTTTTCATATCGCGAACGCCATGTCGGCGCTTCCATCGACATGCTCTTCACAGCCAGCATTACGACAGCCTGACGCGGCTCAGCTCAGGTCTCCCGGGGGCCCTCGCCAACGCTGATGGCGGTCATGCGCCGGTAATGCTGATCGATGCCTCTGGCGGATCAATCTTGTCGAGGAGATCCGCATGCAAAGACTCGCCATCATGATGATCATGACGCTGATTGGCTTTGGAGTGCTTGGTGCTCGAAGCCGGCGCCGGTTACGGGGCAGCAGTGGCCGCAGGGGCCATTGACGCTTTGGCGATCGTTAGCCGCGGCGGCGATTGCGCGCACTCCGGCCGATGCGCATGACGACCACGATTCGCCTATCCACTCTGTCGAAGCACTCCTGCTCAGCATGACGCGATCTGGCTGCCCCTGAAGCCGAGGCGAAGAAGCGATTGAGCTCGATCGACGGAGCTTCGGCGCCCCTCCCGACGGGTCTTTCCGAGGGCAGCCAATCGGGCGGCGATCTCATCGCTTCCCGCATCAAAAAGACGACGGAAACGTCAAGGGAACGCCAATCACATCAACGTATTGAGATGAAATATCGCACTTTTCCGACCAGCCGTAATCTTATGGTAATCCGTCCGTAATGGTAGAAGCCGTGTCTCATGCTTGGGAGAATGCGGTGCGAGTTCTGGTCGTGGAGGATGACCCTCAGCTTGGGCCATGGCTGCGGGATACTCTGGGAACGGCCTTCGGCTCATCTGATATGGTCACGACGCTCGAGGAAGGCCGGGCCGCGATTGCCGTCCGGAATTTTGAACTCGTGGTGATCGACCGCGGACTACCGGATGGCGACGGCCTGGCCTTGCTGCGCGACCTGAAGCAACAGAAGCCGAGCCCCGCGACGATCGTGCTGACGGCACTTGACGATCCCGTCGATATTGCGCGCGCCCTCGACGACGGGGCGGACGATTATGTGGCCAAACCATTTGAACCGATCGAGCTGGTCGCAAGAGCAAAAGCGGTACTCCGGCGTCTGTTCCTGGATCGAGGGGCGGTCGTTCGCATCGGCAATCTCAGCTACGACGTCCTCAATCGCGAGGTCTGCGTCGATCACCAGCCGATTGTCGTCCCGCGGCGTGAACTGGCAATCCTGGAAGCCATGGTGCGGCGGATCGGGCGCGTGGTCCTGCGCGAGACGCTTGAAGTTGCGGCCTATGATTTTGACGACGAGATTCAATCGAACGCGATCGAGGCGCATGTTTCGCGGCTGCGCCGACGGCTCCGTGCGGCCAACTGCAGGATCGTCATCAAGCCGGTCCGTGGCCTCGGCTATCTGTTGAGTGGTGAATGATGATGTCCAAGTGGCAAACCCTCAAGCGCATCCATCGCTCGATTGCCGTGCTGTCCGCGACGCTCATCGGCGCCGTGACGACGATCATGCTGCTCTGCGCGGCAGCCTTGCTGATCCGGTTTGGCGGCGACGACGACGGCACCTGGGCCGCGGCCGACGTCGCCGACGCCTTGAAGGCAGCCGTCACACGCAACGAGGCGGGCCAGCTCGCCCTCAAGCACACCTCGCGGCTGGAGGAGATCACCCGCAATTTTCCGACGTTCTGGTATGTCGTCTCCGACAAGAGTGGCGAGGTCAGCTACGGACCGGTGCCGAAATGGCGTCCGCAAAAGACGCTGGTGTCACGCGACGGGACGAGTTTCCTCGCCTATGCGATCGACGGCGAAACCACAAAGCTGAAGAAGATGGCCGGCGTCCGAAACACGCCGGTGGGCGAGGTATGGATCGAAACCGGTGGCGTGGCCTATACGGCAACGCAACTGACGGTCGGAACGCTTACCGATGCAACGATCGTTGCGCTCCCCATCATCCTCGTGCTGGCAGCGACGGCGTTTACTGCCATGGTTTTCGTGCCGACGCTGATTGCGCGTCCCGTTCGGGCCGTCGCCGCGGCCGCCGAGATGATCGACGGGGTTTCCGATGGCCGCAGGCTGCCGGAAGACAATGCACCATCCGAGCTCTTGCCTCTCGTCATGGCCTTCAATCGCGCGCTGTCGCGGATCGACACCGCTTCAAAAGCGCAGCGAAATTTCCTGTCGAATGCGGCACATGAACTTCGGACGCCCTTGACCAATGCGCGCACCATCCTCGAGCAGGTCGAGGACGCTCCGTTGCGTACCAAGCTGATAGCCGAGAACCAGAAGCTGTCGTCGATTGTCACCATGCTGCTGCAGTTGGCGCGCATCTCGGCCGAACCCGCCGAACTGATCGACATGGATCTTGCTGCGCTCGCGCGCAGGGTGGCGGCCGAACACGTGCCAATGGCTTTGAAGAACGGAAGCGATGTCGAGTTCACCGAGCCGCGTCACCCGGTCCGGGTGCGCGGTTCGGAAACCGCGATCGGCGTTGCACTCTCGAATCTGATCCGAAACGCCGTGACGCATGGTAGCGCGGGCGGATCCGTCCTCATCAAGGTCGAGGCGCCGGCGCGGTTGAGCGTTGTTGACTTCGGATCCGGTCTCGGGCTTGGCCAACCCGAACGTCTACTCGAACCCTTCAAGCGTGGAAACACCGGCGCGGAAGGGACGGGGCTCGGGCTTTCGATCGTTTCCCAGGTGATGACCACCCACAACGGCAGTGTTTCCCTCCGCGATACGCCGGGAGGCGGCACCACGGTCGAACTGAACTTTCCGGCCCTTCCCTGCCAACCGTCCGAGCTGCCGCAGGGGAGAAAGGCCGCCCACGCTGTGACCGACGCTGCCTGAAGCGAACATCCCTCGCCTCGCGCAAGCGAGGCGGGGGAGCGAGGGAGAACGGCTCACGCCGCCTTGCCGCGATCAGGCGGTGGCCGCGGCGGACTGCTTCGTCGCAGCCTCGACGTCCATCCACATCACTTCCCAGATGTGACCATCGGGATCCTCGAAGCTGCGGCCGTACATGAAGCCATAGTCCTGCTTCGGCGACGGATCGGCGGTGCCACCCGCGCCGGTGGCTTTGGTCACGTAGCCGTCGACGGCGTCGCGGTTATCGGCGGAGAGGCAGACCAGCACCTCGCTCGTGGTCTTGGCGTCGGCGATCTTTTTCGACGTAAACTGGCGGAATTTGTCATGGGTCAGCAGCATGACGAAGATCGCCTCCGAGATCACCATGCAGGAGGCGGTGTCGTCGGAGAATTGCGGGTTCTTGGTCGCGCCGATCGCCTCATAGAACGCAGTGGCATGGGCAAGATTGCTGACCGGCAGGTTGACGAAGATCATTTTGGGATTGGCCATGAGAAGCACTCCAATTGGCGGGGTTGTGACCCGAGGACGAACCGCATAGCCGCTTCCCGACATCGCCGCGCAAATTTTTCTTGCGGCGTCGTGCCGCAGGCCGCCTCAGGTCACGATCGGCGCCGGCATGGTCAGAAATGCCCGTGTCACATGCCAGAACAGCTCACGATTGGTGGCGAGGGCCACCGAATGGGCGGTGCCGGGCAGGATGATGAACTGCCGGTCGCCATTCGACAGCTTGTTGAAGAACTCCTCGAGATCGGGGACCGCCGCGATCCCGTCATATTCGCCGCGAACCAGCAGCACCGGCGCCAGCACCTTCTCCGGATGCACCACCGGCAAATTGGCGGTCATGTCGAGATAGGTGCCGGTCGGGATCTGGTCGCCGAACTGCATCTCGACATCGGCCAGCACCTCGATCACCGCCGGGTCCGACGTGCCGGGCCGGTCGCGGGTTGCAATCGAGCGGATCATGTCGCGGTCGCGCTTGCGCATGTTGTGGCTGCGGTAATAGGCAAGCTGCTCGGCGCGCTTCGCCAGTGTCGGCGAACCGTCGCCCTTGTACGTGAAGGCGGCGAACACCAGCCGGCCGATCCGCTCGGGCGCCGCCATCGCGAAGGCACCGGCCCGCAGCGCGCCGGAGGATTCGCCGATGAAGTGATATCGCCTCTCGCCGGTCTCGCACGCGATCACCTCGACCGCGGCCTTGAGGTCCTCGACGCCGCTCGCAATATCCGCATTGCCCGACGTGCGGCCGGACTTGCCGTAGTTCTCGTGGTCCATGGTCCAGCAATCGAAGCCGTAGCGCGCGAACACATTGAGCAGCGAGTACTCGCCCTTGCCCGGCACCGGGAGGTCGAACACCCTCGATGTCACCGACGAGCCGTGCACGAAGAACACCACCGGCCGCGCCGGCTCGCCCGGCTTCGGCGCGCCGATCCGCTTGCGGAACATCCACAAGGGGACGTCGCCCTTCTTCGCCCAATATTCGTTGCTCCATATTTCTCCCTCAGTGGGAACGGCCATCGCAGCTTGCGCAGGCGCTGCGCCGAGCACTCCGGCGGTTGCAACCCCAATGCCCTTGATGATGGTGCGCCGCGAATGGTCTGAATGCTTCATGGCTGGCCTCCCCTTCGGAACAACGGAGCTTCGTTCGACCCCCGAGTTGCGCGATGCTAGCATCCACAACCGTCATTGCGAGCGCAAGCGAAGCAATCCATGGCGCCGCTTGCGGAAGCGTGGATTGCTTCGTCGCTTGCGCTCCTCGCAATGACGGAGCGGTGATGCACGATCTTGTGAACGCACATTCCGGCATTCTGCGCGGACGACGGACGGACTTGGTCCTAGTCTCCGCCGCGGTCCGACCGGAACAATCCGGCGAGAAGCGGGAGCGAAGAATGAGCAGCAATCTCACCGACGAAGAACTTGCCGCCTTGATGCCCTCGGAACTGTGCCAGCACCAGACGCCGATCCCGACCCAGATCGTCTCCAGCGACGAGTTCTATCCCGACCCGCAGAACGAACGGCAGCGCGAGGTCGAGGCGCGACTGCTGGCGATGGCCGACGATCTCGGCGGCAAGCAGGGCCTCGATCGCCGCAGGTTCTTCCAGACCGCGGCCGGCATGGCCGCTTCCTTTGTCGCGATGAACCAGGTCTACGGGGAGCTGTTCGACGTGACGCCGGCGGAAGCCGCAACACCCGCGATGGCGCAAGACCGCGCGAACGGGTTGAAAGACCAGTTCATCATGGACATGCACACGCATTTCCTGCGCGACGACACCCGCATCATGGGCTTTGTGGAAATGCGCAAGGCGGTCGGCAAGGCCGGCTGGAATAAGGAGCTCAATGATCACGAGCAGACCATCGAGGATCTGAAGTTCAACAACTACAAGAAGGAGATGTTTCTCGATTCCGACACCAAGATCGCGCTGATCTCCTCGGCGCCTTCGGATATCGAGCAGGATTGGTTCCTCACCAACGAGCAGATGGCCGACGCGCGCAAGAAGATGAACGACGAGGCCGGCTCGCGCCGTGTGTTCTGTCACGCGATCTTCACGCCCGGGCAGCCCGGCTGGCTCGACAAGCTGGACGCTGCGCTGGCGCTGAAGCCGGAATCCTGCAAGGGCTACACGATCGGCGACAACACCCACAAGGAGATCAGCCGCTACCCCTGGCGGCTGGACGACGAGAAGGTCGCCTACAAGGGCTATGAGAAGATGGTGAAGGCGGGCATCAGGAATGTCTGCGTCCACAAGGGACTGTTCCCGCCCGGGATCGAGAAGCGGTATCCGAACCTGCGCGGCTTCGCCGACGTCGCCGATGTCGGCCAGGCCGCCAAGGACTGGCCGCAGCTCAACTTCATCATCTACCACTCGGCCTATCGCCATGTCGGCGGCGATCCCAGGGTCGCGCTCGCCGAATTCGAGCGCACCGGCCGCATCGCCTGGACCTCCGACCTCGCCGACATCCCGGCGCAGTATAGCGTCAACAATGTCTACGGCGATGTCGGGCAGCTATTCGCGACCACGCTGGTCGCCGAGCCCAATGTCTGCGCCGCGCTGATCGGCACCCTGATCAAGGGGCTCGGCGTCGACCACGTCTGCTGGGGCACCGACGCACTGTGGACCGGCGCGCCGCAATGGCAGATCGAGGGACTGCGGCGGCTGGAGATCCCCGAAATGATGCAGAAGAAGTTCGGCTACGCGCCGCTTGGGCCCGCCGATGGACCGGTGAAGACCGCGATCTTCGGCGACAACAATGCGCGGCTCTACAACCTCCAGCCGAAGCGCGCGATGCTCGACATCAAGGGCGACGGCTTTGCGATGATGAAGGCGCGGTATGAGAAGGCCGGCCCCGAGCCGTCGCACACGCGCTACGGCTATGTAGTGCCGAACGGGGCGATCGATCACCGGGTGTTTGTGTAGCCTCAACTTGTCATTCCGGGGCTCGCGAAGCGAGAACCCGGAATCCATTTCACCGCTGAAATTGTGGTGAGATGGATTCCGGGCTCGACGCTACGCGTCGCCCTGGAATGACGAGCGGAGGGCTCAGCGCGTCCGGCTATTTTCCCGTAAATCTCGGCTTGCGCTTCTCGCTGAAGGCCTTGACGCCTTCCTTGAGATCCTCGCTGTCCCTGACTTCGTCGAGCAGCCGCCGTACGTCGGCGACCGTTTCCAACGGCCCCTTCGGCATGGCTTCACGGGCGAGCTTCTTCAGCGCGCGGACCACCAGCGGCGCGTTGCCGGCGATCTTCGCGGCCATCTCCTGTGCCATCGCGATATGTTGCCCCTTTGGCACAACCTTGTTGACGAAACCGATCTGGTAGGCGCGCTCCGCCGACATCTCCTCGCCGACCAAAAGAAACTCCATCGCGATCTTGTGCGGCATGCGCGCCATCACCGACGAGACGCCACCCGCCGTGGTTCCGATCTTGCCCTCGGGATAAATGAAGCGCGTCGTCTCCGATGCCACGCACAAATCGGCCATCTGGACCAGCACGAAGGCCCCGCCGACCACCCAGCCAGACGTCGCCGCGACGACCGGCTTGTCCAGCTCGACGCCCAGACCGGGGACGGCGTGCCACATATTGACTGGAAGGTCGCCCACATCGGCGCCGACCGAGAAATACTTCTCCTCCGAGGAAGCCAGCACCGCGACGCGATCGTCGCCATCGCGGAAGCGCAGCCAGGCATCGCGCAACTCGCTGCACAGCGCATTGTTCAGCGCATTGTGCTTTTCGGTGCGGGTCATCGTGATGGTGGCGACGTGATCCGCACTCTCGTAACGAACGAGCGTCATGCTGGCCTCCCTGTTTTGTTGTTATTTCAACGCGGCCTGGCCGCCTCGTCACTTCTTCTCGTCGGGATGCCGGTGCACCGGATCGACCCACAGCACGTTCTCCGGCTTCTCGACCGGCTCGATGTCGAGATTGATCGCGACCGCCTCGCCGTCGGAGCGCACCAGCACGCATTCCAGCACCTCGTCGGGACTGGCATTGATCTCCTGATGCGGCACGTAGGGCGGCACGAAGATGAAATCCCCGGGGCCGGCTTCGGCGGTGAACTGCAGCTTCTCGCCCCAGCGCATCCGCGCCCTGCCCTTCACGACATAGATGATGCTTTCGAGATGACCGTGATGATGCGCGCCGGTCTTGGCGTCCGGCTTGATGCTGACGGTGCCCGCCCACAATTTCTGCGCGCCGACGCGGGCGAAATTGATCGCCGCCTTGCGGTCCATGCCGGCCGTCGACGGGACGTTCGGATCGAGCTGGTTGCCGGGAATCACGCGGACGCCGTCGTGCTTCCAGCGCTCGTCGTCGTGATGGTGATGACCGTGGTCATGAGAATGGGTGTGATCGTGGGAACCGCTCATCGTTCTTGCTTTCGTTGGTCGAGTTTCGTGCCTGGAACGCTACCGAAAAGCGCGCGCGCAGGCGAGCGCAAAATCGGAACATTGCCAATCGGAACATCGCGATATCCCAGCGCGTTGCGTCATCGTATTTCGAAGGAGTATTTCATGACCAGCACGACCGACAAGATCAGGGGCAGGGCCAACGAGGCGATCGGCAGGCTCAGGCGGCGCATTGGCAAGGCCACCGGTTCTCCGGCGATGCAGGGCCGAGGCGCGATCCAGGAAGCCAAGGGCAAGGGACAGAAAGCACTTGGCGGCGCCAAGCGGATCGTCAGAAATGCGCTCAAAAGAGCGACCTCAGCGGCCCATTGGCCTCGCTGAACGATAGACGAGGCGGCCGGCCGGATCGGGCCCGGCGTTCGAGCATGTGCGACGCTCGTCAGCCGCGCGGGCGCGGATGTGCCAGCACATCCGGATGTGCGAGCACATCCGGATTCACCACATTGATCGGCGTACCGGCGGCGTAGGCCACGATCTGATCGAGGATATCGGTGAACTGGATCTCGTATTCGTCGCGCGAGACGTAACCGAGGTGCGGCGTGCAAACCACATTGTCCATGTTGAGCAGCGGGTCTGACGTGTCGCGCAGCGGCTCCTTTTCATAGACATCGACCGCGGCCATACCGGGGCGGCCGGCGCGCAGCGCATCGACCAGCGCGCCCGGCGCGATCAGCGGCGCGCGGCTGGTATTGACGATCAGCGCGGTGTCTTTCATCCGCGCCAGGTCTTCCGCCTTGACGATGCCGCGCGTGGCGTCGACCAGCCGCATATGCAGCGACAGCACGTCGCAGCGGGCAAAGAAATCGGCCTTGCTGGCCGCGGTCTCGTAGCCGTCGGCACGGGCCTTCGCCAGCGCGCCCTCGCGTGCCCAGACCAGCACGTTCATGCCGAACGCCTTGCCATAGCCCGCGACCACCGCACCGATGCGGCCGTAGCCGTAGATGCCGAGCGTCTTGCCGCGCAACGTATGGCCGACGCCGATCTGCCATTTGCCGGCCTTCAGCGCCCCCATCTGTTGCGGGATCGCGCGCATCGCGGCGAGGATCAGGCCCCAGGTGAACTCGGCGGTGGCGTAAGACGGCGTATCGGCATGCTGGCTCGACGACACGATGATGCCGAGCCGCGTGCAGGCGTCGATGTCGATATGCGGATAGACGCTGCGCTGGCTGATCAGCTTCAGCTTCGGCAGCCGTTCCAGCAGCGGGGTGCGGATCTGGGTGCGTTCCCGGATCAGGACCAGCGCATCGGTGTCGCGCAGCCGTTCCGCGAGCGCGTCGACGTCCTGAACATGATCGTTCCAGATCGTGACGTCGTGGCCGTGGAGCTTGCGGAAGCAATCGAGGGTGCGCAGCGTGTCGAAATAATCGTCGAGGATCGAGATCTTCATCGCTGCGCCTCCCCGTTTTGGGTGCCGCTTACTTTACGCCAAGCAGCTCGACGTCGAACATCAGCGTCGCATTCGGCGGGATCACGCCGCCGGCGCCGCGCGCGCCGTAGCCGAGGTTCGGCGGGATGATCAGCGTACGCTTGCCGCCGACCTTCATGGTGGCGACGCCCTCGTCCCAGCCCTTGATCACGTGGCCCTGGCCGATCGGAAACTCGAACGGCTCGTTGCGATCGACCGAGGAGTCGAATTTCTTGCCCTTCTGGCCGTTCTCGTAGAGCCAGCCGGTGTAGTGCATGACGCAGGTCTGGCCGGGCTTCGGCGAGGCGCCGGTGCCGACCTTGCTGTCGATGATCTGGAGGCCTGAAGCTGTGGTCATGGGCTTTCCTGCGGTTTGGGCCGTTGCCGGACCGCCGGCAACGGATGTGGAGACTGCCGCCGCAAGGCCGGCGAACGCAGTCCTGATGATCGTGCGTCGTGAAGATTGCATCCGGGACGTCCTTCCTTGATTGATATCGATCGCGATCAGTAGCCGAGCGCGCAACCGTCCTTGCGCGGATCGGAGCCGCCGGTCAGCGTGCCCTTCTCCCAATCGATCCAGATCCCCTGGCCGCCGCCGAGCGGCGCGACCACGCTGGTGGTCTTGTGGCCGATCTTCTTCAGGCCTTCGACAATCTCCGCCGGCACGCTGTCCTCGAGCTGATAGACGCCCTCGTAATGCAGGCCGCGCGGCATGTCGATCGCTTCCTGAATGTCACAGCCATAGTCGAGCATGTTGGTCAGCACATGGGTCTGGCCGACCGGCTGATACTGCCCGCCCATCACGCCATACGGCATCACCGCACGGCCGTTCCTGGTGGCCAGCGCCGGGATGATGGTGTGCAGCGGACGCTTGCCCGGTGCGATGCAGTTCGGATGGCCGGGCTGGATACGGAAGCCGCCGGCGCGGTTCTGCAGCAGGACGCCGGTCTTGTTGGAGACGATCGCCGAGCCGAACGAATGCGCGATCGAGTTGATGAAGGAGCAGACGTTGCGATCCTTGTCGACCACCGTGATGTAGACGGTCGACGGATTCATCGGCGGCGCAACATTCGGCAGTTCGAGCAGCCGGTCCATCCGGATGTTCTTGATGTGCTCGTCGGCGAATTCCTTCGAAAGGATGCCGGCGACATCGACGTGGGCGTGCTGGGGATCGGCGATATACTGCTCGCGCATCATGTAGGCGATGCGCGCGGCCTCCGCCTCGAGGTGGAAGCGCTCGATGCTGAGCGGCTTGAACTTGGTCAGGTCGAAGCGCGACAGGATGTTGAGCATCACCAGCATGGTGATGCCCGGGCCGTTCGGCGGGCACTGCCAGACGTCGTAGCCCTTGTACATCGTGCCGATCGGCGAGGTCGTCTCGGTCGAATGCGCCGCAAAGTCCTCCAGCGTGTGCAAGCCGCCGATGCCGCGCAGCGTGTCGACCATGTCGGCGGCGATCTCGCCGCTATAGAAGGCATCGCGGCCCTTTTGCGCGATGGCGCGCAGCGTCTTGCCGAGCTCGGGCTGGCGGATCACGTCGCCCGCGACCGCGGGCTTGCCGTGCGGCAGCAGATAGCGCTCGGTGTTGGTGCCGTTCTTCAGCTTCTCGAAGCCGTTTTTCCAGTCGAAGGCGATGCGCGGAGCGACGACATAGCCTTCTTCGGCGGCCTTGATCGCGGGCTGCAGCAGCCGGTCGAAGCCGAACTTGCCGTGATCCCTGAGGATCACGTCCCAGGCATCGATGGCGCCGGGAATGCTGACGGCGTGCGCCGAGGTCAGCGGCACCGAATGGATCTTGCGTTCGAGATACCAGTCGGCGGTCGCCGCCATCGGCGCCCGGCCGCTGCCGTTGTAGGCCGTGATCTTGCCCTCGCCCCTCGGCTGGATCAGCGCAAAGCAGTCGCCGCCGATGCCGGTCGATTGCGGTTCGATGACGCCGAGCAGCGCGCAGGCCGCGACCGCTGCGTCAGCGGCCGTGCCGCCCTCGCGCATCACCTCGAGGGCCACCAGCGCCGCCTGCGGATGCGATGTGGCGACCATCGCGTTCTGGGCGTGGACCGTGGAACGGCCGGCGAAGTGGAAATTCCTCATAACGGAGAGCTCGCTTGATCGTGATGGGCTGATGCTGCTGCGGCGGATGGTGCGGAGTACATGGCACATTCATCCCGGGCAGAGCAATGCCTGGCATGCCAGAGGGATTATCCCGGTAATGCATGGCTTTGCGGGGTTACGCCGACCCGGCCGGCCTGATAAACCCCGGCCATGCCCCTCAAGGTCGCCGCCTTCTACCAGTTCGCCGCGCTGCCCGACTTCCGCGCGTTGCGCGAGCCGCTGCGCGCGCTCTGCGCGGAGCTCGATCTCAAGGGCAGCGTGCTGCTCGCGCATGAGGGCATCAACGGCACCATCGCCGGCAGCGACCAAGCGATCGATGGCTTCGTAGCCGAACTCAGGCACGGGCCGCTGTTCGGCGGCCGCCTCGACAATCTCGAGCTGAAATTCTCCGAGGCCGCGCAGATGCCGTTCCAGCGGCTCAAGGTACGGCTGAAGAAAGAGATCGTGACGCTCGGCGATACCACGGTCGATCCGACGCGGCAGGTCGGCACCTACGTCGACGCCGCCGACTGGAACGAACTCATCGCCTCGCCCGACATCATGGTGCTCGACACCCGCAACGCGTTCGAGGTCGCGATGGGCAGCTTCGAAGGCGCGATCGATCCCAGGATCGCGAGCTTTGGACAATTCAAGGAATTTGCCGCGCGGCACCTCGATCCCGCGAAGCACCGCCGGATCGCAATGTTCTGCACCGGCGGCATCCGCTGCGAGAAGGCGAGCGCCTATCTGCTCACGCAGGGCTTCGCCGAGGTCTATCACCTCAAGGGCGGCATCCTCAGATATCTCGAGGAAACGTCGCAGCAGGACAGCCGCTGGCGCGGCGACTGCTTTGTGTTCGACGAGCGTGTCGCGCTCGGCCACGGGCTGCGCGAGCGTGGACGCAAGGACGCCACGCATGAGTGACACGGCAAGACTGAACGAACGGATCGATGCGCTGGAGGTCCGCCTGACCTATCAGGACGAAGCCATCGAGACGCTCAACCAGACCATCACGGCGCAATGGAAGCAGATCGATGCGTTGACGCGCCAGCTCGCCGAGTTGCGCGACCGGCTTCAGGAGGCCGAACGCCAGGCGCCCGGCCCCGCCAGCGAGCGCCCACCGCACTATTGATCGGTGCCGCAGGAATGCGGCAGCACCGGACTACATGTTGCTCGCCTGACGCATCGGCTTCGCGCCGCTGAAGAACAGGCTGGACAACCGCTGCACCATCGCCGTCGCACGGCTGCCCTCGAGGCCCGGTCGAACACACAGCAAGCGCTTCTGCACCGGAAGCTCCGGAAGATAATAGTCCTTCGCCGAAATCAGCGAGGACGGGATCATCCGCTCGGGGCACGCCGTCAGGCCGTATCCGGCCCGTGCGGCTTCCAGTCGCAGCTGGTGGTTCGGGCTCCTGAACACGATCTTGTACGAGATGTTGTGCTTGGTGAGCGTCCGGATCATCCAGTCGTCACCCGGCCACGCCAGGATCGGGATCGGGGCGCCCGGCCGCAGGACAAAATCGCGTGATCGTACCCACACCGAACGCTCGTCGGCCTCGGCGGCGATTGTTACCTCGTCTTCGTTCTCAAGCGACGGATTGCTGTAGACGAAGGCGATGTCGATGTAGCCGTCGATCAATCCCCTGATCACGATCGGCGACATGTCGGCGTGAACCAGCACGTCGGCGAGCGCATCGGCCGGATGCAGCTTGAGGAATTCGTCGGCAAGCATCGTGCTCATGCCGAGCCGCAACGGCTGCGGTCCTTCATGATTGCCGCCGAGCCGAAGCAGTTGATCGTTCGCTTCGAGGATGCGCCTTGCCTGCTGCACGGCAACCTTGCCGAGCTCGGTGGTCGTGGTGCCGTTTGCCGTTCTGACGAAGAGCGCGCCACCAATCAGGCTCTGCAGTCGTTTGACCTGCGAACTGATCGCCGGCTGACTGAGGCCGAGACGTTCGCCGGCCTTCGATAGACTTCCCGTCTCCGCAATCGCAACGACGGTGCGAACAATCTCAGTAGGAATATTCAAATGCTGACGTGGTCTGTGCATCGCGAGCCCTCCAATCTCAGCACGGGACGCAATTCGTTCTCCAGT
>NZ_JASGSR010000123.1:0-22843 GCF_040446015.1 Bradyrhizobium sp. INPA03-11B | reverse complement strand
AGACGACGTAGCGCGCCTTCGTTGTTCTGCTGCGCCGCCTTTCGATACCAATGCAGCGCCTGGTCGCGGTCCTGCGCGATGCCGTTGCCGGCACGCAGTGCGTCGCCGATGGCGAGCTGGGCCTCGACCATGCCCTGCTCCGCCGCTGCCGCGAACCACTCGGCCGCCTTCGCCGGATCAGCCTCGCGGCCCTGGCCGCGCCCGAGCATCACCGCAAGGTTGTATTGCGCCGTCGTGTGGCCCTGACGCGCCGCGGCCTCGTACCACGTCACGCCCTGCGCAAGGTCCTGCGCGACGCCCTGCCCGGTACAATACATAACGGCAAGCTTGAACTGTGCTGCGGCATTGCCGCCATCGGCAGCCTTGACGATCCAGCCGGCAGCGGCCTGCGGATCCTTGAGGCCGCTCTTCGGATCGGAATACAGCAGCGCCAACGTGTGCTGCGCCTCGACATGGCCGGCGCTTGCCGCGCGCTTGAACCATTGCGCCGCCGCCGGAAGATCGACCGTGCCGCCGGACCTTCCCATGTGAAGCCCGCCGAGTTGAAACGCCGCCGCGGAATGACCGCCCTCGGCGGCATCGGTCAGCAACGTGCGTGCCTGCGCAAGACGCGCTTCGGACGGCTCCTCCTGGATCAGGAACACGGCATAGGCGGTCTTGGCATCGGCGTCGCCGCCATTGGCCGCCTTGCTGAGCCATTCGGCTGCACGCACCTGATCGCGCGGCACGCCGTTGCCCGCCGAGTAGAGCCGGCCCAGCTGCACGCCTGCGGCGCTGATGCCTCCCTCGGATGCGCGTTCGAACCACTTGATCGCGGTCGCGACATCGCGCGTCACGCCGTTGCCGTTGAGATAGAACACCGCGATGTTGTGGGCCGCGGTCGCGTGACCGCTCTCGGCCGCACGTTCGAACCATTTCGCCGCCTGGCGGACGCTGGGCGGCACGCCGGTGCCGGTGGCATAGAAGCGTCCGGTAAAGAACTGCGCCTGCACGTCACCGCGCTCGGCCGCCTTCTCGTACCAATACGCCGCCTCGCGCAGATCCGGCTCGGCAGCAGTGCCGAGCGCATAGAACTCGGCCAGCGCCTGGATCGCCGGCAGGTAATCCTTGCGTGCCGCCTTGCGCAAGGCGGTCTCGGCCTTGTCGAGATCCTTGGCAACCCCTTTGCCGCTCAGCCGCAACAGCGCGATGTTGTACAGCGCGATCGCATCGTCATGCGCAGCCGCGCTCTGGAATAGCCGCGCCGCTTCCTCGACATTTGCGGGAAGCCCGGTGCCCTTGAGGCACATGAATGCGAGCGCAACCTGCGCGCGGACATGGCCCTGCTCCGCCGCCTTGTGATACCAGATCGCGGCCTGCGCGAAGTCGACGGGAACGCCGCGTCCCTGATAATGCACGTCGCCGAGCGCGAATTCGCCTGCCGCCGCCTTCTGCTCCGCCGCGGCCTCGTACCAGCGCAGGGCAACGGTGTGATCCTTGGTGCAGCCTTGCCCGTTGGCGTACATGTCGCCCAGGATCGCCTGCGCGTCCGCCTTGCCGGCCTCCGCCGCCACCGACATCCAGAGGAAGGCGGCGTCGAGGTCCCTGGAGACGCCGATTCCGTTCGGGAAGACCAGATCGTGGAGATTGGTCGCCTTGTCGCCGAGGCGCGCCGCAGTGGATTGCCGCCACATCTCGGGCTTGTTCGGTCCGACGGACGCCTTGACCCCGTGGAAGTAGATCAAGCCGAGCTGGAATTGCGCTTCGGTATGTCCATTCAGGGCGGCGCGTTCGTACCACGCGACCGCGTCCGGAATGTTGCCGATAACACCCTCGTTCCTCGCATAGAGCAACCCGATCCGGTAATCCGCCTCCGGATTGCCGGCCCGCGACGCCAGCCTCCAGAAGCGCAACGCCTCCAGATACTGCCGGTTCTCGTAAGCCTCCAGTCCCCGTTCGAACTGCGTTGCCTCCGAACGGGACGACCCGGGCTTGAGCAGGCCGAGAAGGGATCGCGTCAACACCGTCATGGCTCGCGCATCGCTTCTTTTGCGCTGCGCAGCATGCCGCCGAGCAGATACATCGCCACCGAACGGGTGCCGACATTGACATCGCCCTGCAACGTCATGCCGGGGATGAGACGAAAGTTCTTCGGAACATCCTTGAAGTTGGTCTCGTCGACCGAGCATCGCGCCTTGTAGTAGGCATCGACGGGCTTTCCGTCATCATCGGTGGTGAAGGCGCCTTCGCTGATCCAACGAATCTTGCCCTGCGCCGTGCCGTGCTCGGCCGCGTTGAACGCATCGATCTTCATCGTGCAGGGATCGTTCGGCCGGACGAAGCCGACGTCGCGCGACAGGATCTGGATCTCCGCTTCGAGTCGCGTCTTGAGCGGCATCAACGTAATGAAGGGATCGCCCGGCTTCAACACCGATCCGACCGAGAGCTTGGCGAGGGTCAGCACGACCGACGGTTCGGCCGCCGTCCAGCGGACGAGGTCCTGGTGCTTGATCGCCTTGTCGTACTGCGAGCGGGCCGTATCCAAATTATTGCGCGTCGTCACCAGATCCTGGCTGAGCTGCGCGTTCCACTGCTCGGTGAAGGCGTTGCGATCCGCCTTCAGCGACTCCAGCTGGTGTTGCGCTTCCAGCAGGGTGTTGTGCGTGTTGTCGATCTGGCGCAGCAACTCCAGCCGATTATCCTGCGACAAATACAGGTTCAGCTTGGACCCGCTGCCGCTTTCGGCTAGCGTCGAGCGCATGTCCTCGATCTTGCCGGCGATATCGGCACGCTGGCTGTAGCGCTCGTCGTCCTTCTTCGCCTTCTGGATCGTCGCTTCGGTCTGACTGATCTTGGAATCGTAGCTGTTCACCTGCGCGTGGTACTGCGCGACGCGCTGATCGTAGAGCGCCTTTTGCAAGGCGTTGTATCTGGTGACCTCGGGGTCCTTGGATTGCCCGAACGACAACTGCTTTCCGGACAATTCGGCCTCGTCCCGCGCGACCTGCGCCTCGAGGCTCGCAATCTGCAGCGTGTACTGGGTGACGTCGGCAGCGGTGAATGTCGAGTCGAGGGTCGCGAGCTGCTGCCCCGTCTCGACCTGCTCACCCTCCCGAACATCGATCGTCTTGATGATCGATGCGTCCAAAGCTTGCAGCACGTTGATCTGATCGACCGGGACGATCCTGCCGCCCACGCTCGTGATCACCCGATCGACGCGCGTGAAGCACATGATCGCCACGACGGCTACCATGAACGCCGACAGGACGAACAGCGTCGCGCGGGCCAGCAGCGGCTCGGGCGCCTCGCGGATCGCATCGGTTTCGGACTGGAACTGGCGGACGGTCGCGAGCGAAGCTTGATTAGGAGACAAGGGTCGGGCTCCTGAAGTTCTTTTCGGTGCGGCCCGCCGGCACCAGATGCGTGTTCTGCTGGTACCAGAGCGAGCTATAGATGTCGTTTCGTTCCAAAAGCTCATCGTGGCGGCCGATATCGTTGACCACGCCACGATTGAGCACGAGGATCGCGTCGGCCTTGGTCAGCGACGACAGGCGATGCGAGATGATGATCAGCGTGCGCCCCTGCGCGATCCGCGAAATGTTCGCGTTCACGATCGTCTCGCTCTCCGCATCGAGCGCGCTGGTCGCCTCGTCCAGGATCAGGATCGGCGGATTGACGATCAGTGCCCGCGCGATCGCGAGGCGCTGACGCTGGCCGCCGGAGAGATTGGTCGATCCCTCGTAGATATAGGTCTCGTAGCCTCGCGGCAGCTTGTCGATGAACTCCTCGGCGCCGGCCAGTCGCGCGGCCCTTACGACATCGTCGAAGGTCGCATCGGGCTTGGCGGCCGCAATATTCTCGCGGATCGTGCCGCTGAACAGGAAGTTCTCCTGCAGCACCACACCCACATTGCGCCGGAGATGATCGACATCGTATTCGCGAACATCGACACCGTCGACCTTGATCAAACCGCCGTAGTCGGAGTGCAGGCGCTGCAACAACCGCGTGATCGTGGTCTTGCCGGAGCCGCTCTTGCCCATCACGCCCAGCGTCGTGCCGAGCGGAATCTCGAAGGAGATGCTGTTCAGCGCCGGGGACACCGCGCCCTTGTACTTGAACGTGACGCCGGAGAATTCGATATGCCCCTTCAGCGGGACCCGAACGCCATGGCCGGAACGTCCCTCCTCGGGCGGCTGATTGACCAGCCTGCCGACGATCGTGACCGCGGTGCGCGCTTCGTCATACTGGTTGATGAGCTGGGCCATCTGCATCAGCGGGCCGGCAACGCGTTGCGACAGCATCAGAAACGCGAACAGCGCTCCAACGTAGACTGGATCGCCGCTCGACACCGCGAGGTAGACGCCGAACGCATAGGGAGCACTCACCGCCAGCCGTTCCAGCGGCTTCACCACCGTCTGAATGGCGGTTCCGGTCAGGCCTTCCGCAAGGCGAGCCTTGGCGACACGCGCCACAAGCACATCCCACATGTGGCGCTGCCGCGTGTCGAGCGCCAGCGACTTGATGGTCCGCATGCCGTTCAGGCTCTGGATCAGAAACGCTCCCTGCACGCCTTCAGCGGCCAGAGTCGCCGAGGATTTCTTCCGGTAGGCGGGCAGCATCAGGATCAGCCAGGTTACGATTATTCCGGCAAAGGCGAGAACCATCAGCGTCATGATCGGGCTGAAGAAGAACATGACGGGCAGGAAGAAGAACAACGTCGTCGAATCGAGGATGGTCCCGAACAGCTGTCCGGTCAGAAAGCCGCGAATTCGGAACACTTCGCGAATATCCCGCGAAATCAGGCCGACCGGATTCTGCTCGAAGTAATCGATCGGCAGATTGAGCACCTTCTCGAACACGTAGGTCGACAGCTTGACGTCGAGCCGCGCCGTCAGACGCTGGACCAGGTACTGCCGCAGGAACGTGAACGCCGCCTCGAACAGGATGAGCACGAACATCGCGATACACAGCACGTAGAACGTGTTGTAGGCCTTGTAGAAGATGACCTTGTCCGAGAGCAGCCGCCAGAACATGATCGGTCCGAGGCCCATGAAGCCAAGGATCAGCGCCGCGATCGCGACGTCGCGCAAGATACGCCGTTCGCGGAACAGCAATGCGGTGACGAAGCCGAAGCTGAACGGCTGGGTCTCGTCGGAAATCTCGTAATCGCGCTTGGCCATGACGACGTCGCCCGACCAGATGTCCTCGAAGCGCGGCTGATCGATCACGAGCAGCGCATCCTCGCTCGCGTTCGGATCCTGCAGGACCACCCGGGTGCTGTCTTCATCGCCCTCGAGCCGCAGCAGCACCATGTGGCTGCCGTCGCGCAGGCGGACGATCACCGGCAGCGCCCGCTTGAGATGGCTCAGCCCCTTCCAGTCCAGCGTGACGGCCTTTGCCGTCATGCCCGAGGAATTCGCGCATTTCAGAAGCTCGGGGAGTGTGACCTCCCGGTCGCCCAGGAGATTGTCCTGGATGAGCTGGGTCGGGGTCAGGTGCAGACCGTGCTGCCTTGCCACGATGACCAGACACGCGAGGCCCGAGGGTGGCAGCCCCTCCACCGAAGGTGCGCCGACGAGCGAGAGGTGTTTGGTCATGGATGCCTCGAAGTTTCGACTGCGCAAGATCGGGTCGTTAGCGAGATATAACTTATCACTGTTAGTTCGCTAACGCAGCATTTTCAGCATGCGGTTCCGAAAAGATATATGTGTCGGAACAGGCAAGGGAGCCGGTTCCGGCACTTGCTGCCGTTGGTTTAACCACGGAACCTTATAACATTATTTAACATCGACAATCACGGGGCGGCCGTCACCGTCTCCCGGAAGTCGAAGCCGCAGGCCTCGATCTGCGGCTGGATCCGCCGGTCCTCGGCCTCCGGCATGAGCGCCAGCGCGCAGACCTCGAAATTCGCGCTGCGAACGGAGACGGTCGGAAACCCGGCGCTGAGCAGCAGGTTTCCCATCCGGTCGCACGAAAAGCCGGTCTTGTGCGCCATATGATGGCGGCCCTGCTCGATCGCGCCGGAGTGCCCATAGATCATATCGAGCGGCCGTATCGGACCGGCCGGCGAGACATAGGCGACCGCGCCGAGGCCCTGGGTCAGCATGTGCTGGGCCACCGCCTCCAGGTCGGGCGACATGATCAGCGCGAAGCCGTCCGGCTTGAGGACCTCGCGGAACTGGACGAATGTGGGGTGTATCTCATGGGCATAGAGATGTTCCATCAGATGCGAACACCAGATCGCGTCGAACGAGGCCGGCCGGCACAATTTGGCGAGATCGGTGATCGAGCCGACGATGTCCGGTTTCACGCTTCCGTCGACGTCGAGGCGAATCTCCTCCCAGTCATGCGATGACAGCAGCGGCTGGATCCGCTTGGCAACCGTCGATCCAGCGCCGGCATTCAGCATTTTTTTCTTGGCCAATTCGAGAGCTCCGCGGTTCGCACATGATGCAGCTGGTTTCTGCAGCGATCGTTCGTCTTGTCCAAAGGTTGCCAGGGCCGCAGCAAGCCATCACAACGCGTTGTATCAAGCGAGTTACACGCCTTTACAAAAGCTACGTGGTCCGAATGTGACGAACTAACGTTCTAACGTCCGTCGATTGAAGTGGAACTTATCATGGAGACCGACGCATGCGACGCGGACCGGGCGACCAAGTTCCGGTCGTCACGTTCGGACGCAACACGGCTCAACGAGGATTGAGGGGATACCTTCGCCTGGCGCGGACCTCAGGTCCTATAGGTTGGTCGAGTGACCATCGTTGAAGATCAGATATTCGATGTTGCTGATCTGGGTCACCTGGCCGTTGCTGAAGTTGACGTCCAGAGAACCATCCTTGCCGGCGGTGATGCCGGTCACGTCGGTCGAAGCGTGATCCAGGAAGGTCAGGGAGTCCTTGCTGCCGCCACCGCCGTCGATGGTGTCACTGCTGGTGGCATTGGACAGGTAGAAGTAGTCCTGACCGGAGCCGCCGACCATCGAGGCCGTACCGGTGGCGGAGCCGACGAACGACGAACCGTCGTTGCCGCCGATCAGCGTCTGCATGCCCGAACCGGCGACCATCGTGTCGTGGCCAGAGCCGCCATGCAGCGTGTCGTTACCGGTACCGCCATAGAGCGAATCGTTGCCGTCACCGCCATCGAGCGAGGTCGCGTGCGACGCATCGCTGCCCGAGTAGAGCACGTCGTTACCGGCGCCACCATACTCCGCAACGGTTTCCTTGCCGCCGACCAGCAGGTCGTTGCCGGCCCCGCCATACAGCGTGTCGGCGCCCGCACCGCCATAGAGCGAGTCGTTGCCATCACCGCCATCGAGCAAGGTCGCGTGCGACGCATCGCTGCCCGAGTAGAGCACGTCCTTGCCGCTGCCGCCGTACCCGGCGACGGTCTCCTTGCCGCCGACCAGCAGGTCGTTGCCGGCCCCGCCGTAAATCGTGTCGGTACCGGCACCGCCATACAGCGAGTCGTCGCCGGTGCCGCCGTCCAGGATCGTGCCGTGCGACGCATCCGAGTGCGAGTAGATCGCATCGTTGCCGCTGCCACCATATTCCGCAACAGTCCCGGCTGCGCCGATCAGCAGATCGTTGCCGGCACCGCCGTCCAGCGTGTCGGAGCCGATATCGGCAGGGTTAAACCCGGCACCGGCAACCAAGGTGTCGTTGCCCTCACCGCCATCGAGCAACGTCCCGAACGTCGCGCCGGAGCCTGAATAGAGAATGTCGTTACCGCTGCCACCGTACTCCGCAGCAGTCCTGATGCCGCCCTTCAGCAGGTCGTCGCCGGCGCCGCCATCCAGCGTGTCGGCAACGCCGCTGGCACCACCCTCCAGCGTGTCGTTGCCGTCACCGCCCGACAGCAGTGAGCCTTGATTCGCAAACAGGTCCGCGTAGAGCACGTCGTTGCCGGCGCCGCCGTACAGCTGACAGCTGTTTACGCCGGCAACGAGCGTGTCATTGCCCGCGCCTCCGTCGAGAATCTGGTTGCCATAACCCGCGCTCAACCAGTCGTCACCGGCGCCGCCATACAGGCGATCATTGCCCCAACCACCGAACAGCTTGTCGTTGCCGCTACCGCCGTCCAGGGTGTTGATCCGGTCCGGTGAGTCCAGCGAGCTGCCGGACAGCAGAGTATCGTTGCCGCTACCGCCATGCAGGTCCGACCAGCTGCTGCCCCAAAGCCAGTCGTTGCCGGCCCCGGCGTAAATCTGGCTGTGACCCACGCCGCCGCCGTGCACCGTGTCGTTGCCCGCGCCGGCAAGAACCGTCGTACCGCGGTTGTTGTTGATGGTGATTTCGTCGTTGCCGTCGCTGGTCGCGACGATCACCGGAGCGGCGCCGTTCACGGTCAGCGTCACGTCGCTCTTGGTGGCTTCGATGATCGCCTTCAGCTTGGCGTCAAGCTTGATCGTATTGTTGGCGTTGGTTTCGATCAGAACATTGGCGTCGGGATCCGGGTTGCTGATCCCGGCCCCCTCCTGCACCGGGATCGTCGCGCCGTCATCCGGGCTGGTGTAACCGATCCCCGCGCTGATCAGATAGTCGAGAATCTGTTGCCGGCTTGCGTGATCGATCGTGGAGCTGATCGCCGCCTTGAGCTGCGTCTGGTTCACGTTTTGCGTCACCATCGATGTAGCCCCTGCTTGAACGCGCTACATAATCGCTAGGCAAATACTCAAACCATCTCGATGACTAACAATTGGAGCAGGCCGCTACACTGCAAGAATATCAGACAACATTTCTGAACACCACCTGTAATCGCAAAAAGCGCCGCCTCAACCTGGGTTGAGGCGGCGCCTTGGCTTAGTGAAGACCTAGTCGTGAAGACCTGGGATCTTACAGCTTGGTCGAGTGACCATCGTTGAAGATCAGGTATTCGATGTTGCTGATCTGGGTCGTCTGGCCATTGCTGAAGTTGACGTCCAGAGAGCCATCCTTTCCGGCGGTGATGCCGGTCACGTCGGTCGAGGAGTGATCCAGGAAGGTCAGGGAGTCCTTGCTGCCGGCACCACCGTCAATGGTGTCACTGCTGTGGAGGTTGGACAGGTAGAAGTAGTCCTGACCAGAGCCGCCCACCATCGAGGCCGTACCGGTCTCGGAGCCGACGAACGACGAACCGTCGTTGCCGCCGATCAGCGTCTGATTGCCCGAGCCGGCGATCATGGTGTCGTGGCCGGAGCCGCCATACAGCGTGTCGTTGCCGGCACCGCCGTAGAGCGAGTCGTTGCCCGCGCCACCGGACAGGATCGAGCTGTGCGACGCGTCCGAGTTCGAGTAGAGCGCGTCGTTGCCCGCACCGCCGTAGAGCTGATTGTTGCCCGCGCCGCCGACCAGGACGTCATTGCCCTTGCCGCCTTCGAGGACCTGGTCGCCCGAGCCGCCATACAGCGTGTCGTTGCCGTCGCCACCAAACAGACGATCGTTGCCCGCACCACCGTACAGCACATCGTTGCCCTTGCCGCCATCCAGCGTGCTGGAATTGCCAGCGGTGCTGCCGGACACCAGCACGTCGTTGCCCTTGCCGCCTTCCAGGGTCGACGAGTTGCCGCCGTACAGCGTATCGTTGCCGGCGCCACCAATCAGGGTGTCGGCACCGGTGCCGAACAGCAGATCGTTGCCCTTGCCGCCATCGAGCGTGCTGTGACCGGAAACGTTGTCGATCAGGACGTCGTTGCCGTTGCCGCCGGAGAGCGAGTCGTGACCCGCACCACCGAAGATGGTGTCGTTGCCGTTGCCGGCAAAGACGGTGGTGTCACCGGTGTTGTTGAGGAAGATCTGATCGTTGCCGTTGCCGGTCGCGACCAACACCGGGGTGCTGCCGTTCACCGTCAGCGTCACGTCCTTGTTGGTGGCTTCGATGATCGCCTTCAGGTTGGCGTCGGTGGTAACAGTGTTATTCGGGTTGGTTTCGATCAGAACGTTGGCGTTCGGATCCGGGTTGCTGATCCCAGCCCCTTCCTGCACCGGAATCTTGGTGCCGTCATCCGGGCTGGTGAAGCCGATGCCCGCGTTGATGAGATAGTCGAGGATCTGTTGCTGGGTCGCGTGATCGATCGAGTGGATCGCATGCTTCAGGTCAGTCTGGTCGAGATTGTAAGTCGCCATCGATGTAGCCCCTGCTTTGGGATACGAGGATTCAAGCCGCTCGTCCGCACCTAAGCCGTTGAATCACAACTGGTTTGTTGCGACGCGGCTCAAATGTGGACATACGTTACGAACTTGTTAAGTCCATTGTTAAGTCCGCAATGCCGGAGTGTCAATCAGCAATGCGCCATTAACGACCGGTTCCATTTGATTTATGTGAGACTTAGCACCACTTCGCACCCACTCTAACATTCAGCGCAGGCAAATCCCAAATGTTAGCCGCGACGCAAAAAAGGGTAGTGATTATACGGGGTTTCATCGACCCGCGAGATCGCGCAAATGCCCGGAATTTCGCTGACGTTGTGCATGCTTCGAAGCGATTTTCTGCTCTGAAAAAATATTTCTGCGCCGCGTGAGAGCTTTTGCAAAAAAGCGTCAAACTTCACAACCGGCCGGCAGCCTGACTGGTGTTATGGCTGGTTCCGGTTGCAAACCCAGGCTCCGGGCGAGCCAAAATCGGGGAATCGATCGCAGAATCGGGAGCAATCCGACCGCCTCGTCGAAGCTGGCGGCGTCAGAGCAAGCGCCCGATATAACAAATTAACATCAGATTTGCCGCGACCCGTTAGGGACGACGACGCAGAAACCGCGCAGGACCGCGCCCGACCCGGGCGGAGCAACCGCCTGCATCGCTCATTCAGCCGCGGCGCGCGCGTAGATGGCCTCGAGCAGCCGGAGATTCTCATCCGGCGCGTAGCGCGCGAGATAGGCGGCCCGTGCGGCCTGCCCCCATGCCACGGCACGATCGGGAGCGGCCAGAAGCTCAGCAATCCGGCTTCTCAGTGCGGCCGCGTCGCCCGGCGGCGCCAGCGCGCCGGTCTTGCCGGCGCTTACCACTTCGGCAAGCCCGCCGATCTCGGATGCGATCACCGGCGTGCCCTGCGCGAAGGCCTCGACCACCACCATGGGAAATCCCTCGTACCATAACGACGGCACGACCAATGCCTGGGCATTGGCCATTTCCCGAAGCACCTCCGCGCGCGAGCGCGCGCCGAGGAAACTGACATGACCGGGCGCCCGGGCCCCGAGCGCGGCGCGTTCCGGCCCCTCGCCCATGATCCGCAACGGCACATCGGTCCCCGCAACGGCGTCGAGCAGCACGCTGACGCCCTTCTCGCGGCTCAGCCTCCCGACATAGAGCAGCCCGGCGCGCGGCATGGCCGGATCAGGCGCCCCCGGATCGGCCATGAAGTTCGGCTTCACGTCGATCCGGCCGGCGTCGAAGCCGGCCTGCGTGAACAGGGTTCGAGCAAACTGCGTCAGCGCGATCAGCCGCAGACCGGGACGCGTCCAGGTGCCGCGGCGCTGATGTTGCGCGATCATGTAGGCCGAGGCCAGCGAGCCCGGCAGCGATCCGCGGTAGCAGCGATGGGCAACGCCCCAGAGATGGCCGTGGTCCAGGCACTTGTGGCAGATGCGGCCGTCACGCAGCAGCATGCCGCCGGTGCAGATGGTGCGATAATTGTGCAGCGTCACCACCGCGGGCACGCGCTTTTGCCGGCAGAGATCGAACACGGCGGGCGACAGCAGCGGGAAAAAATTGTGAACGTGCACGATGTCGGGGCGGAAGCGGTCGATCGCTTCCGCCACGAGCTGCTTCCCCTCTGCATTATCGGCGATCGACAGCGTCGTCGCGATCCGCGCGGCGAGCGAGTTGATCGCTTCGTTGCTGACCGTGAGCGTTTCAACGCTGTGTCCTGCGCCGCGCAACAGGTCAACTTCCGCTTCGAACACGACGTCTTCGCCGCCGCGTCCCTGATACCTGTTGTGCGCGACCAGGATCTTCATGACCGGCGCGCCGGATCGGGAAACCAGCGCAGCTCGGTCACCAGATCTTGGCCGGTAGCGAGCGTACCTGAGCCGATCAGCGTGGTTGCCGGCACCTTGAGATCGAAGGACGGCGAATACCAGCCGGCCGGCGTGGCCTCGTCACCGCGATACGATGTCCAGTCGAGCATCGCCGGCAGATCGAGCTCGCCGCGTCCGCCGGGCCATGCGAGCTGCGCCGTGCGTCCGTCGAGCTTGCATTCGACCTCAGGACCGAGATGCCAGCTGAGACTCGCCGGCATCGCAAGCCCTTCATCGCCAAGCACAATATCTGACACGACGAGCCGCATCGCCGGACGCTGCAATCGCACCGAGCGGCGATGCACGAGACCGGCTTCGTCCTGATATCCCGAATGCTCCGCGACCCAGCTTGCGTCCGCATCACGATCATCCAGGCCGTTTGAAGCGATCAGCCGGCTCTGCGCATGCCGCGTCCAGAGAAACGGCCCGCCCGACACCGACTGGTCGCGCGCGAACAGGCGGAGCGTGTTGTGCGCCAACGTGGAGCGGAAATAGGCGCGCCATCGCGGATCGCCGTGGTAGCAATAGGTGCCGGGGTCGGCGAGGATCTCGACGCCGCCGATCCTGCATTCGAGCGACAGCGCATCCGCATGGGCATGCGCCGCAATGCGGCCGAAGCCATGCGGGCCGTGATCGCAGCGACACCACACCGCTCTGTCGGCATCGACCAGAAACGTCTGCCCCGCCGCATCGAGCAAATACGGGCGGCGCGCAGGCCGCGCCGCGATCGCACGCGCGTTGACGCCGTCGGTCAGAAGGAACGTGCGCAGATCGGGCTCCTGCAATCCGGGCCACCATGGCCGATCGCCGAACAGGCGCGCGCCGCTGGCGAGCAGACCGAGCCAGCGATTGCCGGCGTGATCGTCGAGCAACAGGCCGATGCCATCGTCGCCATCGCCCTGGCGCGGCGGATGGGCGCCATCGTCCAGCATTGCGGCGATGACGTCGCTCATGCGGCACATCGTCGTCCAGACCGCATCGCCAAGCGGATGTCCGGACGACTCGCCCTGCACCGCCGCGGCAAGCAGGAGTTCGAGGACAAAGCCGTGATAATCGGTCGCCAGTTCGCTGTTGCTGCCGCAAGCGAGGGTTTGCGCAACGGCTTCGTGTGCCAGCGTGCCGGCGGATTGCTCGCGCCATCGCGCGCTGTCGCGGAAGAACGGAAACACACAGGCCGCCACGAACTGCCCGGCAGCCTCCGCGATGACGTGGTTGTTGGCGGAGGAGCCACGGCTCGGGAATTGCGACAGCCAGAATTGATGCGCGTAAAGCTGCGTCACGAACAGCTCGTTGTCCTCGAACAGCGCGGGCGCGCCGGGCCAGGTCTGCAGCAGTTGGCGCACCCAGGCCCAGGAGATCAGCCGCACGCCAAGCTCGATGCCGCTGATCCAGTGCGGGCCGCGGGGGAATGGATTTTCACGCCACCAGCTCGTCAGATGTTCGGCCACGCGTCTGGCGTAACGCTCGTCCGAGGTCAGGTAATACGCTGATGCCAGCACCGTGAGATGATGGTGACGCGACGGCTCCCAGATGTATTTGATGTTTCCGACCGCAGCCTCGTCGCGATAGGGAACCGCAAACGCGTACATATCCGCGGGGGCCCGCTTGCCGCTGCGGACATCGACGAACCAGTCGGGCCTTTCGCCGAGCGCAGCATGATCCCTGGCAAAGATCCGCCAGTGGCCGGCGAGGATCCGCTCGGCGCTCTGGATCAGCCGCTCGGCGGCTTGCCGCGGCGCGCCCGCCGGCGACGGCAACGGCTTCAGCCGTGGCTGCCGCGGGCCCGGCGCGAGCCTGGCGCTGGCATGTCGTGCGATATCGGGCGGCGTGATGCGCCAGAGCAGACGCAGCACCTGATCGTTCACCCGTCCGGCTAGCTCGGACGGCTCCATGCGCTGCAGCCGGCGCAAATACCAGGCCGGATTCATCTCAATGCAGTCGAGGCACGCACGACGGCATGCTCTGTCGCGCCGATCGTCAGATCAACCGGCATCCCCACAGCCGCGCTCTCCTGCACCGCGAGGGTTGCGCGGGTGGTCGCGAGCAGCGACTCCAGCGCGATCGGCATTGCGGCCCCCGATGCGACCGCCGTGATGAAGGCATCCAGCATCGGCCGCTGCCCCTTGTCGAGCCGCGCGCTCTTCGCCGTGCGCTGCCCGGCGTGCCAGAGCTCGAAGCCCGAGAAATTGTCGAAGGCGGCAAAGCCCGTGCTTGCCGAGATTTCGAGCGCTTCCTTCGGCACCCGCGGATCGCCGCCGGTGAGATAGCTGAGGCTCGCGACCGACCCGTCGGCAAAGTCGAAGGTGGCAACGAGATTGTCGACGTCCTTGCCCGCGGAACTCGCCGAAACACGCACGGGCTCGGCGCCGAGCCACCATGACAACACGTCGATAAAATGCCCGCCTTCGCCGACGAAGCGGCTGCCTTCGCTCTCGGCCTGCAGATACCAGGATGATTTCTCCAGCGGGCCGGCGATGACGCGATATTGCAGCGTCTGCGGCCCGGCGGCCGCGAACGCCGCACGCATGCCTTGCAGCAACGGCGAGAAGCGGCGGTTGAAGCCCACCATCAGCCGGTCGTTGCCGGTCTCGCCGATCACCTGCTCCAATTGATCGAGTGCATCGGTGTCGATCGCCAGCGGCTTTTCGACGAACACCGCCTTGTCGGCGCGCAACGCTCGGATCGCGAGGTCGGCGTGGGAGGCGTGACGCGTCGCGATCAACACGGCGTCGATGTCGTCGGCCTCGAGCACCGAGGCCGCATCCGTCGAGGCCCGCGCGAAGCCGAACTTGCGCACCGCGGTGGCGCCGCTCAGGCCGGTGTTGGTGGCGACCTCGACGAGATCGACGCGCGCGTGATTGGCAAGCTGCGGCAACAACATGCTGGAGGCATAATTGCCCGCACCGATGACGCCGAGCCGCACCCGGCCGCTGCGCAGGGCAACGGCCGGACGATAAATCATCTGCATCGTGCGAGGTGCTGCCTCAGGATAGGCGAACACCATGCCGAGGCCGATCTCGCCCCGGCTCATGCGCTCGAACGCCGACGTCGCCTGCTCCAACGGCACGGCTTCGGAAATCAGCGAGGAGAAATCGAGCCGCCCGTCGGCAAGCAGCGCGACGATCGCCTCCATGTTGCGCTTCTCGGTCCAGCGCACATGGCCGATCGGATAATCGATCCCGCCCTCCTCGTAGAGCGGATCGTAACGGCCCGGGCCGTAGGAGCGCGAGAAGCGAACGTCGAGTTCCTTGTCGTAGAACTCGTTCCACGGCAGGTTCAGCGTGCATTTGCCGATATCGACAATGCGGCCACGGTCGCGCAGCAGTGCTGCCGAACGCGATGCGAGATCGGGATCGTCGCTGCCTGCGGTGATGAACACGCAGTCGACACCGTTTCCTGCGGTCAGCTGATCGATCCGCGCGCGAAACCCGGCCGCGGCATCATCAGATGCGACGGCACAAACCGCAGCGCCCGCCGCCTCCGCCTGACGACAGCGCGCCTCCAGCCTGTCGAGCCCTGTGACCACGACGCCGGCACTGCGCAGCAGGCGCACCATAATCTGCCCGATCAGGCCGAGGCCGATCACGCAGGCGGTCTCACCGAAGCGGATTTCCGACTGCCGCATCGCCTGCAGCGCGATCGAGGCGATCGTGGCGAATGCGGCCTGGTCGAGCGCAGCACCGTCCGGCAGCGGCACGCAGAGGTTCACCGGCACCCAATTATATTCAGCATGGGTTGCATACTGATTGCCGCCGCAGCACACGCGCTGGCCGACCGAAAAGCCGCCGACGCCCTCGCCCACTTCCACCACGGTGCCCGACAGCGAATAACCGAGCGGCGTGTAGGAATCGAGGCGGTTCATCACCTTCTGATAGGTCGCAAGCAGTCCCTGCTGGCGGACCGAGCGCATCACCTTGGCCACCTGGTCGGGTCGCGCACGCGCCTTGCCGAGCAGCGACAGCCGGCCTTCGGTGAACTTCATCATCTCGGTGCCGGTCGACACCGCCGAGAACGCCGTGCGCACCAGGACGCCGCCGGGGCGGCAGCGCGGCGCCGGCACGTCGATCAGCTTGAGCTCGCCGCTCTTATAGTTCTGCGCGATCTGCTTCACAGTCGGTCAATCGCCTCGAGTTAACAATACTCTTGTATCGCGCCCGCCGCCCGCAATGAAGTCGGGAATATCATCAAAGTTGCCTCGTGGCTTGCAGATTAACATTCTTATCATTCCAGCAGCAGGACCGGTTTGGGTGAGATTTCGACCTCGCCGTTGGCGACGGCTCCTTCGCCACCGTCGAGGCCCTGGTAACGGCTGAAACCCGGGTCGACCCGATAGGAGGACCGCCCCTTGGTGGTCCAAAGGATCAAGCCGTTGCGGCCATCCGGCATGCGAAGCTCGACGCGCCAGATCAACGCCGATGTTCTGCCTGCGGCCACGACGCTGGCGCCGACCAACCATTTCTGGACCGTGCGGTAGGCCACTCCGCTCGGGAGCAGCCCGCGCGCCGGGTCCCATAGTTTGCCGAAGTCGCTGCCTCCGCCGGCGAACTCGTACCAGTAGAACCGATCGACGCCGCTGATCCATTTCAGGATGTAGGCGCGCGCCAGGCACCCGTCCGGATTGTCTTCATAGGACGACCAGCCGGCCTCGGTGTCCCAGATCGGCCTCGTGGACAGATCGTGCGCGGCGAGGATCTGCTTGAAGCGGGCGATGATTCCGAGCACGGCTTCGGGTTCGCTCGTATAACCATGGAACGCGAACACGTCGGCATATTGTCCGCCGCCTTGCGCCATGAAGGCCTTTTGCCAGCGATAGCCGTCGGGCGTGCCGTTGGACGGCGGCGTCAGCACGGTCAGGTTGGGATCGCTGGCGTTGATGATCTGATAGGCCCGCTTCTGCATCTGGACCATGGTCGGGATATCGCCCGAGTAATATTTGGGATCCTCGGGCTCGTTCCAGATTTCCCAATATTTGATGCGGCCGGCGGCACGGGTGACGGCGGCGCGTACCCATTCATCCCATGACGCGAGATCGGCAGGCGGCGAGCTTGCGCCGGGCGAGAACGCCGGCGGCGCATCTTTCACCGACGCGGCCCAGCGCGGCGTGTAAGCGAGATTGAGCACGATCTCGACATGCTCGCGCTCGGCCGCCGCAAGGATGGCGTCGAAGCGCGCCCAATTGTAGATGCCGGGCGCCGGGTTGATCTGCGCCCAGTAAATCGCGCCCCACAGCCGAACGCCGTCGAATTTGAGCTCGGGCCATGGTTGCGACTGTCCAATCGCGTTGATCGTCATGCCGAAAAGCGACGGCGGGATCACGGCATTCACACGGCTCACATTGAGCGCATCGTTTCCGGCCGCGCCGCTCCATTGCAGCGGCCATCTATGGGCAACCGGCAGCGCCGTGCTCAAAACCAGTGCAATCAACACCCTTTGACCCCAATCCCTCACTCTGCCTGCCATGTCCCTGTCTCGTCGCCGTCACATCGGTGCCGGGATTGCATAATGGAAGCCGCGTATGTTAATGCCGATGTTAGTCGGATTGTGATGCTGTTAGGTCAATGGTATAGATCATCGCAGATGTCGAGAGCTGAACCATCACCGCGGCGGATCCTGATCATCGTCGAGAACCTTCCGGTTCCTTTCGATCGCAGGGTGTGGTGCGAGGCAACGTCGCTGCGCAAGGCGGGCTACGAAGTTTCGGTGATCTGCCCGAAGGGCCGCGGCCATGACGAATCTTACGAATGCCTCGAGGGCATTCACATCTACCGCCATCCGATGCCGGTGGAAGCGCGCGGGATCGCCGCCTATCTGATCGAATATCCGGTCGCGCTGTTCTGGGAGACGCTGCTCGCGATCAAGGTGGCGTGGAAGCACGGCTTCGACGTGATCCAGGGCTGCAATCCGCCCGATTTGATCTTCCTGATCGGCCTGTTGTTCAAGCTCGGCGGCAAGCGCTTCGTGTTTGATCATCACGACGTCAATCCCGAGCTCTATGAGGCGAAATTCGGCCGCAAGGATTTTTTCTGGCATCTGCTGCGGCTGGTCGAATATCTCACCTTCAAGACCGCAAGCATCTCGATCGCGACCAACGAATCCTATCGCGAGATCGCGATCACGCGCGGCCGGATGCCGGCCAACCGGGTCTTCGTGGTGCGCTCCGGCCCCAATCTCGACCGCGTGCGTTCTCGCCCCGCCGATCCGACCTGGCGTCGTGGCCGGCGCTACAGCGTCGGCTATGTCGGCGTGATCGGCCAGTCCGAAGGCATCGATCTGCTGCTCGAGGCGATCGGCCACATCGTGCACGACCTCGGACGCACCGACATCCAGTTCAACATCGCCGGCACCGGGCCGGAATGGAATGCGGTGGTCAAGCTCTGTGAGGAGATGCGGCTCTCCGACTACGTGAACTTCACCGGCGCCATCGCCGACGATGCGCTGTTCACAATGCTCTCGACCGCTGACGTCTGCGTCAATCCGGACCGCGTCACGCCGATGAACGACATCTCCACCATGAACAAGATCATGGAATACATGGCGCTCGGACGGCCGATCGTTCAATTCGACGTCCGCGAAGGCCGTCGCTCGGCGCTCGACGCCTCGCTCTACGCGGCGAAAAACGACCCGCAGGACTTCGCCGGCAAGATCATCACGCTGATCGATGATCCCTCGCAGCGCCAGTCGATGGGTACCTTTGGCCGCAGCCGCGTCGAGCGCGAATTGTCCTGGACGCATGAGGAGCCGAAGCTGCTCGCCGCCTATGAGGCGCTGTTCGCCAGGAAAATCCCCTGGCAGAGCCGCGCGCCGCGCACGAGCGCGGCCGGCGAGCGACCCGCGTCACAAACCTCCGGCGTCAACGCCAATGCGGCCGCCGGGCGGGCCTCGCGTTGAATGCCCTGCCGCCTCACTCACGTCAAACACGACGCGGCCACGGCCGCGCGCAAGTCCCTGCGTTGTTGCAAGTCCCTGCGTTATTGAAGGTCGAAGCATGAACGTCAGCATTTTCGGCCTTGGCTATGTCGGGACGGTCTGCGCCGCCTGCTTCACCGAACTCGGCCACCAGATCATCGGCGTCGACAAGAGCGTCGCGAAGGTCGACCTGATCCGTGAAGGCAGATCGCCGGTCATCGAGCCGGGCATCTCGGACAAGGTCGCGCGCGCCGTTGCAACCGGTCAATTGACCGCGACCACCGATGCCACCGAGGCGATCGTCAACAGCGACATATCGATGGTCTGCGTCGGCACGCCGTCATCCGGAAATGGCAACCTCGACCTGACCGCCATCCGGCAGGTCGCGATCGAGATCGGCCGCGGTTTGCGCGCGAAGAACGCGCCGCACACCGTGACGATCCGCTCCACCGTGCTGCCCGGCACCACCCGCGGCACCGTCGGGCCGCTGATCGAGGAAGCCTCCGGCAACAAGATCGGGCGCGATTTCGACCTCGCCTTCAATCCCGAGTTCCTGCGCGAAGGCAGCGCCATCGCGGATTTCAACGCGCCGTCCAAGACCGTGGTCGGCGCCTTCAACCAGGAAACCGCCGACCGTGTCATGGCGCTCTACAAGGACCTGCCCGGCGCCAAGATCACGCCGCCGGTCGAGACGGCGGAACTCGCCAAATATGTCGACAACAGCTGGCATGCGCTGAAGGTCAGCTTCGCCAACGAGATTGGCACGATCGCAAAGACCCTCGGCATCGACGGCCGCGACGTCATGAACATCTTCATGCAGGACACGCGGCTCAACATCTCGCCGGCTTACTTGCGGCCGGGCTTTGCCTTCGGCGGCTCCTGCCTGCCCAAGGACGTCAAGGCGTTGAAGCATCTGGCGCACAGCCGCGGGCTGTCGACCCCGGTGCTCGAAAGCATCCTGCCGAGCAACGACATGATCATGTCGCGCGGCGCCGACTGGATCCTGTCGCATGAGGGCCGCCGCATCGCCTTCCTCGGCATCAGCTTCAAGGCCGGCACCGACGATGTGCGCGACAGCCCGTTCGTCGAACTGGTCAAAAGCCTGCGCGGCGAACAGCGCGAGATCCGGATCTACGACCCCAATGTGCAGCTGTCGCAGCTGATCGGCGCCAACCGGGACTTCCTGATGCGCAACCCGGACCTGGTCGGCCTGCTGCATCACGATGTGGCGGAGACGATCGAATGGGCCGACATCATCGTGCTGACGACGGCCGATCCGCGCTTCGTCGCGGCGCTGAAGGCAAGCCGCGCCGACCAGACCGTGCTCGAACTGTCGGACATCGGACTGCCCGATGAGGTCAGCGCCCGAGTGAGCGGCTTCCACTGGTAGGGAACACCATGGCCACCATGGCCCGCGACCGTCCTGAAATCCGCTTTCACGACGAGATTTCGTCGGGGTGGGAGACGCTGCACCAGAGCCGCACCTTCAGGGCGCGCACGGCCGCGATGTTCGATCTGCTCGGAAACGCGGACCTCGACGGGCAGCGCTGGCTGGATGCAGGTTGCGGCACCGGCACGCTCTCACGCCTGCTCGCCGCACGCGGCTGCGACGTCACCGGCGTCGACGCCTCGCCGGAGATGATCGCGGCGGCACGCGGCCGCCCCTCCGACGGCTCGCCGGCCGAACGGCTCACATTCCGGCAGATTCCGACCATCGCAAGCCTGCCGTTTGCGGATCGATCCTTCGACGGCGTGCTGTGCGCGAGCGTGCTGGAATATGTGCCGGACGTGGCGCCGTGCCTCGCCCAGATCCATCGCGTGCTCAAGCCGGGCGGATTGCTGCTGGTCTCGATCCCCAATCGCGATTCGCTGCTGCGCCAGAGCTACAAGCTCGCGCATGCGGCCTCCTCGCGCGTGTCGGCACGGCCGCTGTTCCGCTACCTCGCCTTCTCCAAATTCGAGGCCTCGCCGGCCGCGATGCAGAGCCTGCTGCGACAGCATGGTCTCACGATGCTGGCTACCGGCTTTGCCGGCTCCCCGCTCCCGCCGGCGTTCGATCGCCGGCCGATGGTGGGCACGCTGATCAATATCCTGGCTCGCCGCAACAGCTGATGCGGCGGGCAGACGTCTGCCTCAAGCCTTGATCGCCATCAGCGACTTGGTCATGCCGAGATATCGTTCGCGATAGATCTTCGCGTTGGGAAACGTTTCCGTCATCTCACGCCAGTCGAACAGATGCCAGTCGGGCGTGGTCCGCTTGAACCAAAAGCGGTTGAACAATTCGATCAGCGAGATCTGCAGCCGCCTTGGCAACAGCACAATGACGCCCGGCAGCCAGGTGTGGCTCTCGATCGGAAAGTACCGGTAAGGCGTCTGCACGTAGAAGGATTTTGCAACCCGCGATATCTCGCCGGCAAAGCGGTTCTGGTGTTCGCGCGCGACATTCAGAAAGTCCGCGTCGCTCGCGATCGTCACGACGTCCTGCTTCGGCCCGGTGACATGCTCGATCACCGACGAGCAGAAGCAGAAATCGAACGCCTGATCGTCGAACGGCAGGCGCTCGGTCTCCTGCAGCAGCACGCTCTTGAAGCCGAAGCGCTCGCGCGCGGTCTTCAGATCCTCGGCCGAGATGTCGCAGACCGTGATGTCGGTATGAAACGGCAGGATTGCGCGAATGTGCCGGCCGGTGCCGCCGCCGAGATCGAGAATCCTCGCATTGAGCGGCAGGTTCACCGTGCGCACGAGGAACTCGCCGCGCCGCCGGCGTGCCGCACTGGAAAAACGGGCCTGAATGGCGCCCAGCACTATCAGTCTCCTGTTACTTGATGGCCTCGAAGAAGATCGACTCATCCGGCCGGTTGTCGAGCCGGTCGATGTCGGGACAGACGCCCTCGCGATACGCCCTTGTGCGGGTCTCCGAACACCCCGCGTCGCGGAACAGCGTTGCGAGCGAAGCACGGGTATAGCCCCAGTGATGTGCGAAGGCGGCCTCGCTGCGGCGCTCGATCTCGAACACGCCCTTGAGGAAGGCCTGCGGTGCAGAGGGATCATAGAGCGCGACGATCCGTTCCATGTCCGGGACAACGATGCGGCACACCCCGCCCGGCGCCAGCACCCGCGCGATCTCGCGCGCCAGCCGCTCGATCTCGTCGGGAAACAGATGCTCGAAGACATGCGCGCTGAACACGGCCGAGAGGCTGCCATCGGCGAACGGCAGCGGCTTGGTCAGGTCCATGTAGCGGAGCCCGGCGAACTTGCCCTGGCGATGCTCGGCATAACGGGCGTCGCTCAAGAGGCCTGCCAGATGCAGCGCTTTGGCCGCGAACGGCACCCGTGCGATCCACAAATGCATCGTGATGTCGGTATTGATCCAGCCCTCGATGCCGCAATTGAAGGCGCCGATATGCAGCCTCGGGAGCGAGCCGCGCGCGTCGTCGGTCATGCCTGCTCCCGCGCCTGATTGGTCAGCACGACTGTGATCACCGACGCCGCGCTCGAGGCCACCATTGCCGCAACCGCACCCATCACAAGCCATGCTTGTGCCGCGAACGGCAGCGCGCAGCACAGCGCGACGAGGCCGGCCAGGCGGCTCAGCATGAACCGCTGCGGCCTGCCGGTCGCAAACAGCGGCAGCGCAAGGCCGAGCCACACCGCGTCGAGCCCCATCGCAAGGGCCATCAAGACGAGGCTGCCGGTGCCGATGTCATAAGTCTGGCCGTGGATGACAAGGGCGAGAATACGCTGGCCGAACAGCACGACCATCGCGCCGTAGGCGGCGGCGATCGACCCGAGCAGCAGGGCATTTTCGCGCGCCGCGGCGACGACCGCGCGGCGTCTGCCGGCGCGCAGCTCGGCTGCGATCTCCGGGAGGCGGACCGAGAACATGGTCGCGCAGAACTGGCTCAGCGGCGCGAACACCAACAGCAGGATCCGCAGCGATGCGCTCGCGTCCAGCCCGATCAGGAGGCCGC
>NZ_JASGSR010000122.1:0-22929 GCF_040446015.1 Bradyrhizobium sp. INPA03-11B | reverse complement strand
GATCAATGGACACACAGCGAGATTCTCCGACAAGGAGTGACCACCACAGCCCACATCTTCAGCATAAAGTACAATGCAGGGGCCTTGAGCAATCCGTACTACGTCGTCGAGCTCATGTGGGACGACAAATCTGGTGCGACCAGAACGTACCGCACGTCTTTGAGCATTGATTTTGTTGGCTCCATTACTAGCAAAGATAATGCTATAAAAAAATATCTACCAATAAAGTATCTTGAAGAGAACTCTTACGCCCGGCCATTGGTGATGGGCGATGAGCGCGAGCGAGATCGAATTGTGTCAAACGATACTCGATGGGGCGTTGGGTTATTCGCGAGTAGCCTTGCGCTTATTGCCTTGCTGCTGTGGGTCCGGCGGAAAGAGGCCGTAAAAGAACATCCATTTGCCGCGACGCGTTCCCCGCTTTGATCGTGCGGTTTCATCTAATCAACCTACGACACCTAGACCGGCTCCGTCAGCTTTGGGTCACACTCGGAAGAACTCGGGTTGAGCATATCGCGTCCGCTTCACCCCCGAAGAGCAGACATTAAGCCGACATGCCGGGTCGGCCGCTTGGGGCCACAAACCGACATTCTCCCGTCTTGTTGCTATTTTGAGAAGCTGACAATCATTTGGGTCACCACCGGCTTTGCGGCGCGTAACCTCATGCCACTGGAGAGCAGGGATCGATCTGGCGTGACTTCTTCGTCTAGCGCTTTGCTTTCCGGGAGACGTTCATCAATCCCGACAAAGGCTCCAAGCACGCAGCCACCCGATACTGGGGCATCCAAGCGGCCCTTGAGCCAATCGGTGATCGCGCCGCCGTAGTCGCCTTCAAAATAGTTCAGTTTGAATGGTCCGCCGTTGAGGCGCTGGAGTTCAATAAGTGAGGTACCTATCGCAACTCCTGCTACCGACCACGATGAGCGCCCTTCGATTGTGAAGTATTGAGGGTTTTGTCGGGCCTTCTGATCTTTCCATTGGATTTTTAGTCGGCGCTCGGGATCATTGGGAAATAGGATCGTAACTTCCGCATCAGCCTCCCCGTCGTACTCGGTCGCAATGTTGGCGGCACCGTACTTTGAAGCCAACCTGGCGTGAGTTGCCTCGCGTCCGAAAGGCCCTTCGCACTTAAACGTTCTCGTGGGTTCTGCGGCCAAAGTTGCCGTGCCAATGAAGCAGCATGCAACAGTCAACAAGCGGCATGTAACGGTCATTCCGAAAAGCTCCTCCAATTCCGTGGAGCCTGCCTTGTACAGATCGCGGTCGTCACGCGCTACCGGGACGGGCGCGTACTGGCTAGGTCCGTCCGCTTTGGGGTCACACTCGGAAGAACTCGTTGAGCATATCGCGTCCGCTTCACCCCCGAAGAGTAGACATTAAGCCGACATGGCGGGTCGGCCGCTTGGGGCCAGAAGGTGACATTGATGGTGAATGCATAAATCTATGTTAGCTTCGCCATCGCTTCGAGCGCGTTGATGTTCAAGGAATTGATGGAATGAAATTCGCGTTCTGCGTCTTCATAGCTGCGTTTACGTATGCCACGTCTACCGTTGCGGATGTCGCAAACGATAAGCTCTGTATTCTGACCAGTTTAAACTTATTCACGGAGCCGCCAGGAGGAGCGGTGTTCCCGGGCGGAGCGACGATCCGCAGCGTACGCGCGTTGCCACCGCCAGCCGAATACGAAACGACGGCGCCCGTTATGTCGAAGGTGGTAGAAATCATAGTTGAAACAGACGGCCGCGATTGGAAGTACTGGTACATTTGTACGACGCAGCCTAGCCAACAGCCCGTGGCCAAGCTAATTTTCTGGGCTAGTCCCGAACCAAATTGAATTGATCCGCCGCACGGCGGCAAACCGCCTGAATAGTGGCGGAATATCGCGCAGGACTTCGAGCATCACAGACGCCTCGCTCGTTTGTCCGCTTTGGGTCAAAAGCGGTAAGGTTCTGAGCGCGCCGACGCTTTCCGGTCTGCACCTCAAAGCAGCCGCAAGGCGCTTATGAGCACACGCCCTGGAGCAAGATGAGTTCAGGGCGTGGCCGCGAGCCCGGATCTCGATATTTCAATGAATGCTGAAATATCATTGACAGCGGGCGATATTTCGATAAATACTGAAGTATGAAAAAGACCGATGCTGTTGCCGCCTTGGCGGCGCTCGCGCAGGACAATCGCCTCGATATATTCCGGCTGCTCGTGCAAGCGGGACCGGAGGGCATGCCGGCGGGCGCAGTCGCCGGCGCGCTCGATCTCGCGCCCAATACGCTGACATTTCACTTTGATCGGCTTCGCACGGCGGGTCTTGTCAGCGTTCGTCGCGAGGGCCGCTCGATGATCTACGCAGCGCAGTTCGAGCAGATGAACGCACTCCTTGGCTTCCTGACCGAGAACTGCTGCGGCGGCGCGCCCTGTGCGCCTGCTGCCGAATGCAAGCCGGCGCGCAAGCGCACCAAAATTCCAGCCTGAAAGGACCCTCCATGAAGCGCCTTCATGTTCATGTCACCGTCAGTGACCTCTCGCAGTCCGTAGGCTTCTACTCTGCCTTGTTCGCGGCCCAGCCGACCGTTCTAAAGACAGACTACGCGAAGTGGATGCTCGATGATCCTCGCGTGAACTTCGCCATTTCGGCCAGAGGCCGCGAGCCCGGCCTGGACCATCTCGGCATCCAGGTTGAGAGCCAAGAGGAGCTTCACGAGGTCTACGGCCGCTTGCGCCAGGCGGGGGGTAACATCATCGAACAGGGCGAGGCGGCTTGCTGCTACGCCAAGTCCGAGAAGTCGTGGATCGACGATCCCGCAGGCATCGCGTGGGAAACCTTCCACACGACCGGCGAGAGCACGGTCTACGGTGACGGCACCGGAGAAAACACGGCGCGCGTCGCACATGAGAAGCAATCGGCGTGCTGCGCCCCGCAGGCAACGCCAAGTTCTTCCGCGTGATGCACGTCGTGACGGTGCCGCCATGGTTGATCGCCCATACAACGTTCTATTCCTCTGCACCGGAAATTCGGCGCGCTCGATCATTGCGGAAGCGATCTTGAACAGGATGGGCGCGGGTCATTTCCGCGCCTACAGCGCTGGCAGCCAGCCCAAGGGCCGGGTTAACCCGCACACCATCCATCTTCTCGATAATTTGGGCTACGATACGTCGGGCTATCGCTCGAAATCATGGGACGAGTTTGCCAATGCCGGCGAACCCCAGTTCGACTTAGTGTTCACGGTCTGTGATAGCGCGGCGGCAGAAGCATGCCCCGTCTGGCCCGGACATCCTGCAACCGCCCATTGGGGCATTCCTGATCCAGCTGACGCGAAGGGTACGCCAGCCGAAATCGCGGTCGCATTCGAAGATGCCTACCGCATGCTCAATCAGCGAATTGCCGTCTTTACCGCGCTACCACTGCGATCCATCGACGCGCTCAGCTTGCAAAGCAAGCTCCGAGAAATCGGGCAAATGGAAGGCTCGACAGCCAACGCCACGGAAGAGCATTGATGCCGACGCTCGCGCGCCGCCTGGTCGCGGAACTGCTTGGCACGGCGTTTCTTCTCGCTGCCGTAGTCGGCTCCGGGATCATGGCCCAGAAGCTCGCGGGCGGCAATGTTGCGCTCGCCCTCCTTTGCAATACCATCCCAACCGGTGCAATTCTCGCTGTGCTGATATTGGTCTTCGGACCGGTCTCTGGCGCGCACTTCAATCCTGCCGTAAGTCTAGCGTTCTCAATTCGGAGCGAATTGCGCTGGCCAATGGCGGTTGCCTACATCGCTGCTCAGATTGTTGGAGCCGTCGCCGGAGTATGGATAGCTCACCTCATGTTTGAATTGCCGGTGTTGCAGCTCTCGATGACGCAGCGTTCCGGTACCGGACAATGGCTCGCTGAAGCGGTTGCTACCTTTGGCTTGCTCCTGACCATATTCGGTTGCGCCGCCAGAACACCGGGGGCGATTCCATATGCCGTCGGCCTGTACATCACGTCAGCCTATTGGTTCACAGCCTCAACCTCGTTCGCGAATCCGGCGGTGACGATCGCGCGCTCGCTTTCCGACACCTTTGCTGGAATAGCACCGAGCGGCGCGACCGCCTTTATCGTCGCTCAGTTCGTTGGCATGCTGGCTGCGGTTGCCATCGCCGGCTGGCTCTGGCGCGAGGGGAAGCCGGCATAGGCCAGGGTCCCCTTCAGTGCTGCCCAAAGCGGCAACAACGAAAGGCCGGTTGCGGGCGCGCCTCGCGCACCCCGACCGGATCGGGTGAAAAAAAATGAGGTTGGAAGGAAAGCCGGTCATCTTCGCGATGTGCGTAGGGCAGCTCGGAAGCTTGCTACCGCATGTCGTCGTGCCCGCAATTCTCGCCGGCTTCCTGATTCCGGAATGGCATCTATCGGGTGCGCAGGCCGGGCTTTTGTCCGGCTCGGGCGCGGCCGGCTACATGCTCACGGTGCCAGTCTTGGCGACGCTGACCGACCGCATCGATGCGCGCAAGATATTGATCGCGGGATCGGCGCTGAGCGCGCTCGGTACCGCATTGTTCGGCCTGTTCGCAACGGATCTGTGGTCCGGCGCGCTGTGCAATGCCATCGCCGGGATCGGTTTCGCCGGCGCTTACATGCCGGGGCTCAAGGCGCTGACCGACCGCCTTGCGCCAGGCGATTCATCCCGCGCGGTGACGTTCTACACGTCGAGCTTCTCGCTCGGCGTCGGGCTGTCGTTCCTGGTCGCTCAGCTTGTCGCCGAAGGTCTTGGCTGGCGTGCGGCGTTTCTGGTTACGGCCATCGGCCCGCTGATGATGCTGACTGCGAGCGCCTTGCTGAAGCCGGTCGAGCCGAAGCCCTCGGCGAGTCGCCTGCTGAACTTCGCGCCTGTTGTGCGCAACACCAACGCGATGGGATTTGTACTGGGCTACGGCGCGCATTGTTTCGAGCTCTACGGCATCCGGACCTGGATCGTTGCGTTCTGGACTTTCGTGGCGGCAAGGCACCCGACATCACTTACGCCGCTGATCGTCAGCGTCGCGTTCTCCATCCTGGCGATGCCCGCAAGCATCCTCGGCAATGAGCTTGCGCTGAAGCTCGGACGGCACCGCGCCATCACCGCTGTCATGTTCGCTTCGGCCGCGGTCGCGCTGCTGATTGCGCTGCTCTCGGACCAGTCGCCCTGGGTGCTGATGCCGCTCCTCCTCGTGTACGCGCTGACGGTGCCCGCCGATTCCGGCGCGCTGACCTCGGGCATGACCATGGCCGCCGATCCCAAGAACCGCGGTGCGACGATGGCAGTGCACTCGACTGTCGGCTTCAGCCTGTCGGCGCTTGGCGCATGGGCGCTCGGCGTAGCCTGGATGCTGCAGGAGGACCACAAAGCGCGTCGGCTTGGACGGCTGCATTTGCGGTGCTGGCGTTTGGCATCCTGCTCGGACCGCTCGCCTTGTACTGGTCGCGAATTGCAGCCCAGCCGACGGTTGATCGCCCCTCTTGATACGACTGACAACGGCTGATGCGACAGCCCAGGGAACGAGGGATCCTTGGGGAGCGAGGGACATTGCGTCATTTCGGAATATTAGAAGTGTACTCCTGAGTTGCCCGACGTGTCAAGTTCCCTGCTCGAGCGCAGGCCACCGCCGGCTGCTTTGCATGGGGTTGTTTTCGATATTTTGGCAGCGCCCGATGCGACGGTCCCATCACTTCATGCTGCACTTGAGCGTTTTCGGCCGGAACCATAAGCAAGGAACGGTCGTTGTCGCGGGATGTGTTGGGGGCAATCAACACAAGGAATGCTCATGCGCATCCGCATCTCTACGGCGTCGATCATCGTTGCGGCGCTCTCGCTTGGAACTCCTGCTTGGGCGCAAACGCAGGGAACGCAACCGAACACGCCGTCGCAGGCCGAGTCTGACCAACCCGCCACGATCAAGACCATCCAGGTCGTGGACGTCAAGGAACTGAAGCCCGAAGTCCGCTCAAGGGTCGAGGCCGTCATCGCAAAGGCAAGCGAAGAAGACCTGAAGAGCCTGCGCGGTTCCATCGACGCGTCCACGGAAGCGACATCCGCGCTCAAGGCGAAGGGATTGAGCTCGGCACAGGTTGTCGCGGTCAACCTCAGCAACGGTATTCTCACGCTCTTCACCAAGGTGGCGTGAGCGCCGGGATAGCTGAAGCAATTCGGACTCAATGATGAGAGCCCGCCGGTGCAATCCCGGCGGGCTCTTTCATTTTTCGATTCGCCGTCTCTTCCGCGACGAGGGGATGCCTCAACCCACCGCCTTCGCCGCCGCGCGCCCGGCGTTGCGGCCCGAGAACAGGCAGCCGCCGAGGAATGTTCCCTCCAGCGAGCGATAGCCGTGCACGCCGCCGCCGCCGAAGCCGGCGGCTTCGCCGGCCGCATAGAGTCCGCGGATGATCTGGTGATCCCTGCCGAACACGCGCGAATCGAGGTCGGTCTCGAAGCCGCCGAGCGTCTTGCGGGTGAGGATGTTGAGCTTGACCGCGATCAGCGGACCGTGCGCGGGATCGAGGATGCGATGCGGCTTCGCGGTTCGGATCAGCCTGTCTCCGATATAGCGCCGCGCATTGTGCAGGTTCATCACCTGCGCATCCTTGACATAAGGGTTGGTGATCTCGCGGTCGCGCGCCTCGATCTGCGCCTTGATGGCATCGAGCTGCAACAGGTCATTGCCGACAAGCTTGTTCATGGCACTGACGAGGTCGGCGAGGTTGTCGCGCACGATGAAGTCGGCGCCGTGCTGCTTGAAGGCCTCGACCGGCGCCGGCGCGCCCTTGTTGGTGGCGCGCTGGACCGTCATGCGCCAGCTTTTTCCTGTGAGGTCGGGGTTCTGCTCCGAGCCGGACAGCGCGAACTCCTTCTTGATGATGCTCTGGGTCAGGATGAACCACGAATAATCGTAGCCGGTGCTCATGATGTAATGCAGTTGCCCGAGCGTGTCGGAGCCCGGGAACAGCGGCGCCGGCAGCCGCTTGCCTGATGCGTCGAACCACATCGACGACGGCCCCGGAAGAATACGGATGCCATGACGCGGCCAGATCGGGTTCCAGTTCTGGATGCCCTCGACATAGTGCCACATGCGGTCGCGGTTGATCAGCCGCCCGCCTGCTTGCTCGGTGATTCCGATCATGCGGCCATCGACATGTTCGGGCACGCCGGAGATCATGAAGGTCGGCGGCTCGCCGAGCCGCTTCGGCCAGTTCTGCCGCACCAGATCATGATTGCCGCCGATGCCGCCGGAGGCGACGATCACCGCCGGCGCGCGCAGCGAGAAATCACCGACCACGTTGCGCGAGGAACTCTTGCCGCGCTCGACCGAGGTCGGTTCCAGGATCGCGCCGCTGACGCCATCGACGGTGCCGTTGGTGACGCTGAGCGCGTCGACGCGATGGCGGAACTTGAATATCAGCCGTCCGCTCTTCGCAGCCTCGCGCGCGCGGCGCTCGAACGGCTCGACGATGCCGGGGCCGGTGCCCCAGGTGACGTGGAAGCGCGGCACCGAATTGCCGTGACCCATCGCATCGTAACCGCCACGCTCGGCCCAGCCGACCACCGGGAAGATGCGATGGCCCATCGCGCGCAGCCAATCGCGTTTCTCGCCGGCTGCGAACGCGACATAGGCTTCGGCCCATTTGCGCGGCCAGTGATCCTCATCACGATCGAAACCCGCGGTGCCCATCCAGTCCTGCAGCGCAAGTTCGACCGAGTCCTTGATGCCGAGCCGACGTTGTTCCGGCGAATCGACCAGGAACAATCCGCCGAACGACCAGAAGGCCTGGCCGCCGATGCTCTGTTCCCCTTCCTGGTCGAGCACGATGACGCGCTTGCCTGCGTCGGCGATCTCGGTTGCTGCGACCAGGCCGGCAAGTCCGGCGCCGATCACGATCACATCTGCATCGTCAGCCATTTTTGATGTCCCCCGTCCCGGTGCGATTCAAGACCGCGCCGTTGTGCGCGGTCAACGCCAAATGGACCTTGCCTGTGGCGGCGAGGCACCAAATGGTTGCGGCAAGTTGTTCCAGTTTGGGACCTTTTCCACGCGTCACTGCAGCGTCGGCGCAACACCCAATTTGAATTTGTTTTGACCGGCTTCGCTCGTCTGGACAAAAATCCGTCGCCGCAACACGCTCACGATTGTCGTGCATCACAGACCAAACAGATTCGGTTTCGACTGGGGCTGGCCAAAATGAAGTTGCTGACGGGGTTGCTCGCTGCGGTTCTCCTGCTGGCGGGAATGGGGGCGTCTCAAGCAGTGGTCAGGATCGCCGACGATCGCGGCGGCAAGATCGGGGTCTATGTCGACAAGTATCAGGACCTGCGCACATCGGGTGAGACGGTGATCATCGACGGGCTGTGCGCCTCGGCCTGCACCATCGTGCTCGGCAAGGTCCCGCATGACCGGATCTGTGTGACATCACACGCCACGCTCGGCTTCCATGCTGCCTGGGATTACGGCGACAACGGCCGCCCGGTCCCCAATCCCGAAGCCACCCATATGCTGTACCTGATGTACCCGCCGGCGGTGCGCAAATGGATCACCGATCGCGGTGGCCTGACCCGGCACATGATCTTCCTGCGCGGCAAGCAACTGCAGGCGCTGTACAAGCCGTGCTATCTCAACGCCCAGGCCTCGGCGCCGAAGGCGACCGCTGAGCCCGCACGCTGAGCCGCTGATCCCGGTCCAACATCCTCTCGCGTCATGGCCGGTGCGCCGGGCATGACGGGGTTCGCGGCGGATATCGCCTCGCTATGATTTGACGGAATGCTGCCGCCATTGCGCTTGCTGGCTGGGGGAACCGGGCTTATCTCAACCGCATGGTTCAGCCGATCTCCACCCGATCCGAGCTTGTCGCGGCTCCGCAGGGCCGGGTGGCGTCCGCGATCCTGTGGGGCGCTGCCGGCATCGGCGGATTGGCCCTGCTCGCCGCCGCCGCGCTCTGGTTCCACTACGGGACCGCGGTGTTTTTCGAAATGATCACGGCCGGCATCGCCGCCTGCTTCTGACAAGGACGCCCCTGCATCATGCCCCGGACCACTCGCCCATTGGTGATCTTCGCTGCCTTCGCGGGCAGTCTGGCGGTCGGCCTGTTCCTCATGTTGTGGGCGGTCGGCGGCCTGCGCACCGTCGCTGCGCCAGCAGCCATTGGCGGGCCGTTCCAGCTCACTGACCAGGCCGGCCAGACCGTCACCGACAAGAACCTGCAGGGTAAGCCGACGCTGATCTTCTTCGGCTTCACCCATTGCCCGGACATCTGCCCGACCTCGCTGTTCGAGATCTCCGAGGTCCTGAAGGCGATGGGCAAGGACGCCGACCGCGTGAATGCCTATTTCGTCTCGGTCGATCCGGAACGCGACACCGCCACGGCGATGAAGGACTACCTGTCGAGCTTCGATCCGCACCTCAAGGGCCTGACCGGTGACCCGGCTGCGGTCGCCAAGGTGCTGTCGAGCTACCGCGTCTACGCCAAGAAGGTGCCGCTGAAGGATGGCGACTACACGATGGATCACACCGCGCTGATCTATCTGATGGACCGCGACGGCCATTTCGTCGCGCCGTTCAATCTGAAACGGACGCCGGAAGAGGCGGCGGCCGATCTGAAACGGTATCTCTGACCGCCATTTCCGGTTCAGAATTAACCCAATCGGCGCTCGCATCAGACGCCGGATGGTCTATAAGCCGTTCAATTTCCTGATATTGCCGGTTATGCCAAATCTGTCTGCCCAGCCCTTTGCCGTCCGTTCGCGCCAGCTTCGCCTGGCCGCGGGATTGATGGCGGCTGCCGTGCTGGCCGTGGCGGGGCCGGCAGTTGGGCAGACACCTCCGGCGGCGCCGCAGGCACCAGCAGCCAAGATGGCCCCCGCACCGGCCTCGCCTGCCAAGCCCGCCCTGGCACAGGCGGCACCCGCGACGCCCCCGTCGGCCGCCGCCCCGTCAGCGCCGAACCAGCCGGCCAAGGCCGCCGAGGCCGCGCCGCAGGCGGTGCCGGGCTTCTGGGACCCACGGCGGCGGCCGGACCGCCCCGATTTGTCGCGCCTCACGGTGATCCGCTTCCTGACCGAGACCGACTATCCGCCGTTCAACTTCACCGGTCCCGACGGCAATCCGGCCGGCTTCAATGTCGATCTGGCGCGCTCGCTCTGCGACGAGATCAAGGTTACCTGCACCATCCAGATGCGCCGCTTCGAGACCCTGATCGACGCGCTGGCGACCAACCGGGGCGATGCCATCATCGCGTCGATGGCAGTGACGCCGCAGCTCCGCGCCAAGGTCGATTTCACCGATCCCTATTACCGCGCGCCGGCCCGCTTCGTGTCGCGCCGCGACAATGTGATGCCGGAAATCCGCCCCGAATATCTCGAGGGCAAGAAGGTCGGCGTGATCGCCGGGACCTCGCACGAGGCCTACCTCAAGGCGATGTTCACCGACGCCGAGATCCACTCCTATCCGGATAACGACACGCTGCGCGCGGCGCTGCGCCGCGGCGAGGTCGACTTCATCTTCGGCGACGCGATCTCGCTCGCGTTCTGGATCAACGGCACCGATTCCGCCGAATGCTGCGCGTTCTCCGGCGGCCCCTTTGTCGAGAGCCGCTATTTCGGCGAGGGCATCGGCATCGCCGTGCGCAAGGGCAACGACCTGCTGCGGCAGTCGCTGAACTGGGCGCTGTTCCGGATCTGGGAAAAAGGCCGCTTCACCGATCTGTGGCTGCGTTATTTCTCGATCAGCCCGTTCTAGCTCCGTCATTCCGGGATGGTCCGCAGGACCAGACCCGGAATCTCGAGATTCCGGGTTCGATGCTGTCGCATCGCCCCGGAATGACGGCTCCGCCGTCGTTTTGCATTTTGCCGCGAAAGCGTTAGTTTTCGCGGCCTTTTTGGAGAAAGCCTGAAGAATGTCCGTGATTGATCTTGCTGCCAGCCCGAGCGACCTGCGCGCGCTCGCCGAACAATCCAACGCCTGGCCGTTCGAGCAGGCGAAAGCGATTGTGGCGCGGCTGAAGAAAAATCCCAAGGATAATCCCAAGGACGAGGTGCTGTTCGAGACCGGCTATGGTCCTTCGGGCCTGCCGCATATCGGCACCTTCGGCGAGGTCGCGCGCACCACGATGGTGCGCCACGCCTTCCGCGTGCTGACCGAGGACAAGATCAAGACGCGCCTGCTCGCCTTCTCCGACGACATGGACGGCCTGCGTAAGGTGCCGGACAACGTGCCGAACAAGGAGATGCTGGAGCAGCATCTCGGCAAGCCGTTGACCAAGGTGCCCGATCCGTTCGGCACCCATCCGAGCTTCGGCCAGCACAACAATGCGCGGCTGCGCGCCTTCCTCGATCAGTTCGGCTTCGACTACGAATTCGCGAGCTCGACCGAGTATTACACCTCGGGCCGGTTCGATGCCGCGCTGCTGCGCATGCTGGAGCGGATCGAGAAGGTGATGGCGATCATGCTGCCGTCGCTGCGCGAGGAGCGGGCGGCGAGCTACTCGCCGTTCCTGCCGATCTGTCCGCGCACCGGCCTCGTGCTCTACGTGCCGGTGACGGCGCATGACGCCAAGGCCGGCACGGTCTCCTATGAGGATCCCGACACCAAGGAGAGCATCACCGTTCCCGTCACCGGCGGCCGCTGCAAGCTGCAATGGAAGCCGGACTGGGCGATGCGCTGGTACGCGCTCGGTGTCGACTATGAAATGGCCGGCAAGGACCTGATCGATTCGGTGAAGCTGTCGGCCAAGATCTGCGCGGCGCTCGGCGGCACGCCGCCGGAAGGCTTCAACTACGAACTGTTCCTCGACGAGAAGGGCCAGAAGATCTCGAAGTCGAAGGGCAACGGCCTGACCATCGACGAGTGGCTGCGCTACGCCTCGCCGGAATCGCTGTCGCTGTTCATGTACCGCGAGCCGAAGGCGGCGAAGCGGCTCTATTTCGATGTCATCCCGCGCAATGTCGACGACTACCAGCAGTTCCTCGACGGCTTCACGCGGCAGGAAGCGCGGCAGCAGCTGCAAAATCCGGTCTGGCACATCCATTCCGGCAAGCCGCCGCAGGCCGACATGCCCGTCACCTTCCAGCTCTTGCTGACGCTGGTGTCGTCGTCGAACGCGGAGAACGCCGAGACGCTGTGGGGCTTCATCGGCCGCTATCGGCCGGGCGTGACGCCGCAGACTCATCCGAAGCTCGATGCGATGGTCGGCTACGCCATCAACTACTATCGCGACTTCGTGGCGCCCACGAAGCAGTTCCGCGAGCCGACCGAGGGTGAACGCGCCGCGCTGCAGGATCTGCGCGATGCGCTCGCCAATATGCCGGCAAGCGCGACCGCGGAAGACATCCAGAACGTGGTCTACGAGATCGGCCGCCGCGAGCCGTTCCTCGACATGGTCAAGAAGGGCAAGGACGGCCGCCCCGGCGTCTCGCTCGACTGGTTCAACATGCTCTACCAGGTGCTGCTCGGCCAGGAGAAGGGCCCGCGCTTCGGCTCCTTCGTCGCGGTCTACGGCGTGCAGAACGCGGTCAACATGATCGACGGCGCGCTGGCGCGCTCGTCGTAGTTCACCGCTGTCGTCCCTGCGAAAGCAGGGACCCATAACCACAGGCCGCCGTTGTGAAGGCAAGCTGTGGCACCAGCGCCGCGGCATACAATCATCAGTGGTTATGGGTCCCGGCTCAAGGCCGGGACGACAGTGCGTAGCCTGGATGGAGTGACGCACAATCCGGGGGCAGAGGCCGCCCGCGAGGTTAGCGGATTGCGCTCCGCTCCATCCGGGCTACGGCTGCGGCGCTAGGCCGCAAAAACCAGATGGCTGATCCCCGGCATTTCACCGGAGCGCCGCGGCCGGATTGCGCTACAATCGCACCCATAAAATCAGCACGGCCTCCATCGAGCGGCCGGCACAGATGGGAGCATGCGCATGCAGTTCAGGGTTTCGCCGACATCGCTGCAGGACAGTTCGAGCGCCGAGGAATGGCAGGCGCGGGTCGATCTCGCGGCCGCGCATCGGCTCGCCTACATTCATGGGTTTTCGGAAGGCATCTTCAACCATCTCACCTTTGTGGTGCCCGGCCGTACCGATCGCTACTACCAGATCCCGTTCGGCATGCATTGGTCGGAGGTGACGGCATCGTCCTTCATGGAGGTCGGTATCGACGATGCCGAGGTGAAGCGTGGCGAGGGTGAGGTCGAGCGCTCCTGCTATTGCATCCATGCGCCGATCCACAAGGCGCTGCCGCAGGCCAGGGCGGTGTTCCACACCCATATGCCGTATGCGAGCGCGCTGACGCGGCTCGAGGATCCGCGCATCAAGGAGATCGGGCAGACCGAGGTCGGGCTGTCGGAGGCGATCGCCTATGATGACCTGTACACCGGCCCCGCGCTCGATCCCGAGGAAGGCGCGCGGCTCGCCAGGGTGATCGGCAACAAGACCATCCTGTTCATGGCCAATCACGGCATCTCGACCGTCGGCGAGACCGTCGCCGATGCCTATGACCGGCTCTATTACATCGAGCGCGCCGCGCAGGTGCAGATCTACGCGATGTGGACCCAGCAGCCGCTCAAGCAATTGCCGCAGCATGTGGTGGAGAAGACCAAGCGCGATTTCCGCGATGATCATCTCTACAACGGCCCGAGCCCGGCGCAGCGGCATTTCGATGCGCTGAAGCGGATGCTGGACCGCAAGGAGCCGGACTACGCGACGTAAGGGCGTAAGGAAGGCAGCGGCGCGCGCCGCAACCTCCACCGTCGTCCCGGCGAAAGCCGGGACCCATAACCACAGGATCGAGTTGTTAGAGCAGGCTGTGGCCCCAGCGTGCGTAAGCAATGTTGTGTAGTGGTTATGGGTCCCGGCCTGCGCCGGGACGACACTGGTCTTGTGGCGATCGACCCACCTACTGGCTCGCCCACACGACGCGCGCGATCCATGCGACTTCCTCGGCATCGAGCATGCGGTCGGGGTGTTCCGGATTGAGCGATGCGAGCTCCAGCACCTTGCCGGTGCGCCGCTTCAATTCCTTCACCATCACCTCGCCGCCGGTCGTGCGCACCACCACGCGATCGCCGCGGCGGATCGCGGTTGCGGGTGACACCACGATGATGTCGCCTTCGCGATAGGCCGGCTTCATCGAGTCGCCCTCGATCTCCAGCGCATAGGCGTGCTCGTCGATGGTCGCCGGCAGTGCCACTTCGTCCCAGCCCTTGCCGGCGGGAAAGCCTGAGTCGTCGAAATAGCCCCCGGCGCCGGCCTGCGCGAAGCCGAGCAGCGGCACCGACTGGCCGCCGCGCGGGCCGTCGCCGAGCAACTGCACGAAGGTCTCCATGCTGGCATTGCTCGCGGCCAGCGCCTTGGAGAGCGATTCGGTCGACGGCCAGCGCTCGCGCCCGTCGCCGGTCACTCGCTTGGACTTGTTGAAGGTGGTGGGATCGAGACCGGACTGCTTGGCAAGGCCGGATGGTGACAGGCCGGCACGTTCGGCGAGCCGGTCGAGCGCGGCCCAGACCTGAGCGTGGGTCAGCGGTCGCGCGGCTTTGGGCTGTTTGGCCATCGAGGACATCCCGGATGGTAGGAATTATTGCCTGAAACTTCGATTTTCGCAAATCTACCGCCGGATGTGCCCTGGCACCGCTTGAGTTGCGCCGCGACCGCCGATACGGTCCCTCGCTCGCCACATGGCGATTGGGGCATTTCCCCTCAAATCCGGATAAAACCCCAAGAGACTCAAGGACAAAAGGGAAGGCCGGGCCGTGCCCATGATCTACAAAATCACCCCCGCTTCGGCCTGGCGCGAGGCCGAGCGGCAGGGCGTGTACCGGGGCAGTGCGGACGACAATCGCGACGGCTTCATCCATTTTTCCACCGCCTCCCAGGTGGCCGAGACCGCGCGCAAGCACTACCACGGGCAAACCGGCCTGTTCCTGGTTGCGGTCGATGCCGCTGCGCTCGGCGACGCCTTGCGCTGGGAGCGGTCGCGCAATGACGAGTTGTTTCCGCATCTCTATGGCGAACTCGATCTCGGCGCGGTCACCGAGATCCTCGACCTGCGCGCGCGCTCCGACGGCGGCCACGACGTTCCGGAGCTCAAGCCGTGATCCGTGCCTTCGACGCCTTCTCGCTGCCGCTGCTGCGCTGGTTCGATCCCGAAGATGCCCATCGCATGGCGATCCAGGGCCTGAAGCTGCTGCCGCCGATCCGGCAACGGCCGGATGATCCCAAGCTCGCGGTGCGTGCCTTCGGGTTGAACTTTCCGAACCCGATCGGCATGGCGGCGGGCTTCGACAAGAGCGCCGAGGTGCCCGACGCGCTGCTGCGGCTCGGCTTCGGCTTTGTCGAGATCGGCTCGGTGACGCCGAAACCGCAAGCCGGCAATCCGCGGCCGCGGCTGTTTCGCCTGGAGCGCGACGAGGCCGTGATCAACCGCATGGGCTTCAACAATGACGGCGCGGAAGCCGTGCTGCGTCGGCTTGCCGCGCGCGCCGGCGGTGGCGGCATCGTCGGCGTCAATGTCGGGGCCAACAAGGATTCGCCGGACCGCACTGCCGATTATGTGAAGCTGATCGAGACGTTCGCGCCGGTCGCGAGCTATTTCACCGTCAACGTCTCCTCGCCGAATACGCCGGGCCTGCGCAATCTGCAGCAATCGGCGGCGCTCGATGATTTGCTGGCACGGGTGATCGATACCCGCGAGCGCGTCCGCAAGAACGCCGGCGATTCACCCGTCCTGTTGAAGATCGCGCCGGATCTGAGCCTCGCCGAGCTCGACGACGTCGTGCACGTCGCCCGCTCGCGGCGCGTCGATGGCATGATCGTCGCCAACACCACGCTGGCGCGGCCCTCGACCTTGCGCGAGGAGAACCGCGCCAAGGAGCAGGGCGGCCTGTCGGGCCGTCCGCTGTTCCGCCTCTCGACGCGGATGGTCGCCGAGACCTATGTTCGCGTCGAAGGCGCGTTTCCGCTGATCGGCGTCGGCGGCATCGATAGCGGCGGCGCGGCGCTGACCAAGATTCGTGCCGGGGCCAGCCTGATCCAGCTCTATTCGTCGCTGGTCTACAAGGGCATCGGTCTGGTCGACGACATCAAGCGCGATCTGTCCTCGACCTTGCTGCGCACGGGGCGCGACTCGTTGTCGGAAATCGTCGGTGCCGATGCCGCGACGATCACGGCCGAGGATTGGCCGGTGAGGTAGCTTGTAGCCCGGATGAAGCGAAGCGTAATCCGGGACAGTGTCGCTGCGGGCGAGAACCCCGGATTTCGCTTCGCTGCATCCGGGCTACGCAGTTACGATTTGAACGTCTTCCGCAGCATCGCCGGATAGCGCAGGCCTTGCAGGCCGCCGCGCGCGACGTAGAAGCCGAGCAGCGCGATCCACAGGCCGGTGTTGCCGTATCCGCTCAGCACCCACCAGGTGGCGAGGAAGATCGCCAGCGAAGCCAGCATCAAATTGCGCATCTCGCGCGCCCAGGTCGCGCCGACATAGATGCCGTCGAAACCGAACGCGAACACGCCGGGCAGGGGCGCCAGGATCACGAACAGCAGGAAGTCGCGCGCATAGCGGCGCACGTCTTCGCTGGTCGTCATCAGGTTGATCAGCGCCGGTCCGAACAGCGCGAACAGGACCGAGACCACAAGCGCAAAGCCTGTGCCCCATAGCAGCACCAGCCGGGTCGAATCGGCAAAGCCGCGTCCGTCGCGCGCGCCGTAGGCGCGGCCGCACAGCTGCTGCGCGGCATTGGCGAGGCCGTCGAGGAAGAAGGCGCTCACCAAGAGGAAATTGTTCAGCACCGAATTCGCCGCCAGCGTCACGTCGCCCTCGCGCGCGCCCTTGGCGGTGAAGAACAGGAACACCACGATCAGCGCCGCGGTGCGCACCATGATGTCCCGGTTGACGGCGAGCATGCGCGTGAGCTTGGCGCGATCGAACAGCGTCGCCGCGGGAACCGCGAATCCGTCTTGTGAGATCCGCCACGCCACGACGATGCCGACAACGAAGCCGGCAGTCTCGGCGAGCACGGCGGCGATCGCCGCACCGGCAATGCCGGCGCCATAGGCCTGCACCAGCAGCACGGTTGCGATCATGTTGATGATGTTGATCACGATCTGCAGCGCCAGCGCCAGATTGGCGCGCGCCTGGCCGACCAGCCAGCCGAGGATGACGTAATTGGCGAGCGCCAGCGGCGCCGACCAGATCCGGATCATGAAATAGGTTTTCGCCGCGCGCGTGACGCCCTCGCTGCCGCCCATCAGCTGGAACGTGATTGCGGCGAGCGGCACTTGCAGCGCGATCAGCGCCGCGCCGATCAGGCCGGCGACGATGAAGCCGCGCACCAGGATCGCGGCATATTCCTGCGGCTCGCCTGCGCCCTGCGCCTGCGCGGTGAATGCCAGCGTGCTCATGCGCAGGAAAGCGAACAGCCAGAACAGGCAGTCGAAGATCACCGAGGCCATCGCCACCCCGCCGAGCAGCGCGGCGTCGTCGAGACGGCCGATCGCGGTGGTCGAGACGATGCCGATCAGCGGCGTGGTCAGGTTGGCGACCATCGCGGGGCCGGCGATGGCGAACACCTGGCGGGTGGTGATCTTCGGGTGGATGGGTGCGTGCATGGCTACAGTTGCAAGGAATATACGCTTCTATCGCGCCATCCGTCGCGCGGCCATGCTGGAATTGTTCTCAGAGCAATGCGGTGGCGAGGGGGCTGGGCAGCCGACAAAGCAATTGCATCGTCAGAATGCCACGACCATGCCGTCACTCGCTGCCGTATAGGGTAGCTTGTCAATGCGGCCGAGCATGTCGTCGCTCATATGGGTCAGCACCACGCGCCCTGCGTTGATGGCGGGCAGATGCGCCTCCAGCGCTTTCAGACTGAGATGGTTCTTGACCATCTTGTCGTAGGTATAGGCCTCGGCGATGAAGAGATCGGCGTTTTGCGCCGCCGGGATCAGCGTGTCGGTCCACTCGGTGTCGGCGCTGTAGCAGACGGTGCGGCCTTCCGCCTCGACGCGATAGGCGAGAAACGGCCCGCCGGATTTGCCATGCACCACAGGGTAGGGCGTCACGGTCACCTCGCCGAAGCTGCGCCGCTCTCGCGGTGCGAGCGTGACGACGGACAGGTCGAAGCGCTGCTTGGTCCTGGAGGAATGCTCGAACATCACCTCCATCACTTCGGGCAATTTCGCTGCGATGCCCTCGGGACCTGCGATCACCAGCGGCCGGGTGCGGCGGGAGAATTGCGCGTCAAGCAAGAAGAACGGCAGGCCGGCAAAATGATCGCCGTGGAAATGCGTGATCAGGATCAGGTCGATTGCGTTGCGATCGATCTCGAGCCGCTTCAGCGCCGGTAGCGAGGAGGCGCCGCAATCGATCAGGAAATTGACGCTGATACCGCTGACATGGAAGCAGGTGTTGAAGCGGCCGCCGGAGCCGAATGCATCGCCGCAGCCGACAAATTGCAATTGCATCGGCTGCGAGCTCTCCTATTGATCAGCGGCCGCGCGGCGCGCCGAACAGCCGCGACAGCAGCCAGATCGGGATCACGATGACAGCGCCGAGCAGGAAGTAGCGCCAGGCCCAGTTGATCGCGTCGAAGCCGAAATCCCAGAGGCTCTGGAACAGCCGGCGGATGCTGTAGAGAATGTTCCACGGGTCGAGGCCGATCGCGGCGAGCACGACGCCGACCAGGATCGAGAGCAGGATCAGCCGGAACGCCACCGACAGCGGCGATCCGCCGAGAAAGCGGTACAGGCCGTCACTGTGGCCGCCGGCCGGCAAGTCCCTGACGTCGTTGGGCATCGTTGTCTCCTGGCGGAATCGCCCGCATTATAGGTCACGGCGGTGCACATGGGAAACCCGCGGGCCGCGATCAATGGCTGCCATGCGGCTTGCGGGTTTAACTTCCTGTCATGGAGATTAACATCCGTTCAAGTGTCTCCAGCCGGTCGGCTTCGCGCGGCGGCTTGTCCCAGCGCAGGCGGCTGATGCGGGGAAAGCGCATCGCAACGCCGGATTTGTGCCGCGGCGAGCGCTGCAGACCCTCGAAGGCGACTTCCAGCACCAGCCCCTGATCCGGCTCATGCACGACATGCCGCACCGGTCCGAATTTCTCGGTGGTGTTGCGGCGGACGAAGCGATCGATCTGCAGCAGCTCTTCATCGGTGAAGCCGAAATAGGCCTTGCCGACCGGCACCAGCTCGTCGCCAGCCTCGCCGCGGGTCCAGACCCCGAACGTGTAGTCGGAGTAATAGGACGAGCGCTTGCCGTGGCCGCGCTGCGCGTACATCAGCACCGCGTCGATGATGTGCGGATCGCGCTTCCATTTCCACCACGGGCCCTTCGGCCGCCCCGGCAGATAGGGCGCGTCGCGCCGCTTCAGCATGACGCCTTCGACCGCGTCGGCATCGTCGCCGGCGCCTGCGCTCTTCGGATCGGCGCGCGCCGCGGCCAGCTCTTCCCAGCTTGCAAAAGGGACGGTCGGTGACAGGTCAACGCGCGGATCGCCGAGCTTGGCGACGAAGGCCTCGAGATGCGCACGCCGCTCGGTGAAAGGCAGCTCGCGCAGATCGTTCTCGTCGTCGCCGAGCAGGTCGTAGGCGCGCAGGTGGATCGGAAACTCCTTGATCAGCTTCGGCGAGACGACTTTGCGGTTCAGCCGTTGCTGCAAAACGTTGAAGGTCTGCACGCGTCCGTCGCGCAGCACCAGCAATTCGCCGTCGATCGCACCGGGCAGATGCAGCGACGGCACGAGGTCGGGGAAGCTGCCGGTGATATCCTCGCCGGTGCGCGAATAGAGCCGCGCCTGGATGTAGCCGCGCGCGTCGCGGCCGGCGACAGCCTGCACGCGTATGCCGTCCCACTTCCATTCCGCGCTGAAATCGGCGGCGTCGAGATTGGCGAAGTCGCCGTCCTCGATCGCATGCGCCAGCATCACCGGGCGGAACGGCGTCGGATCGCGGTTGACCGGCTTGTCGCCGCGGCCTTCGAGCCAGGCGAACAATTCGAGATAGGGCGGTGACAGGCCCGGCCACATCAGCTCGATCTCGTGCGGGTCCTTCTCGCCGAGCGCCGCTGCCGCCGTCTTAGCCAGTCGCGCCGAGATCCCGATCCGCATCGCGCCGGTGACGAGCTTCAGCAGCGCCCAGCGTCCGGTCTCGTCGAGCTCGTCCAGCCAGCGCGCCAGCTGCGCCGGCAGCTCGGCCTTGCCGAGCGTGCGCAGCGTGGTGACGACATCGGTCAGCGTCGGGGGAGGCGGGTTGTTGTGGGTGCTGGGAATCTCACTGCTGTCTCGCCCGCGGGACCCCTCTCCCTCACCCTCCCCCGCAAGGGGGGAGGGAACCCATCCACCGGTGCGTCCCTCACCCACGTCAGTCACCTTGACATCGCTGTGAGGTGAGCACGACGGTTGGGCTCCCTCCCCCCTTGTGGGGGAGGGTTGGGGAGAGGGGTGGCCCAGCAAAGGCCCGGCGTAATTTGCTCCAGCCTTCGGCCACATCAGCGCGACGGTTTCCGAGAGATCGCCGACGTAATCATAGGCGTAGCCGAACAGTACCGGGTCGGTGCGTTCGGTGATCAGATCGCGGATCAGGCCCGGCTTGGCGTGCTTGAACGACAATGCGCCGGTCAGCGCCGCCAGTGCGTAACCGCGGTCGGGATCCGCGGTCTCGCGGAAGTAGCCGACCAGCAGCCTGATCTTGTTGTTGCGCCCGGGCTCGTAGGCGAGGCGGTCGAGCAGTTCGGCAAACCGGTTCATGGCTTCTTGGTCTCGCCGACGGGCTGGGCCTCGCCAGCGGGCTGTGCCTCGCCGGTGGTTGCCGCGGTCTCGCCTTCGTCCTCGTCGCCATAGCCGACCAGATCAAGCGGCCGCGCGGCAAGGCCTTTGCTCTTGCACCAATGCACCAGCGCGTCTTCCTGGCCGTGGGTGACCCAGATCTCGCCGGCGCCGGTGGCCGCGATCGTCGCCGTCAGCCCATCCCAATCGGCATGATCCGAGATCACCAGCGGCAGCTCGATGCCGCCCTGCCGGGCTCGCGCGCGCACGCGCATCCAGCCCGAGGCAAAGGCGGTGACCGGATCGGGAAATCGCCGCGTCCAGACATCCGATGTCGCGCTCGGCGGCGCCAGTGTGATGGTGCCGGCAAGCTCGGCCTTCTTCATGCCGCGCACCGGCCGGAGCTCGCCGAGCGCAATGCCGCGCTCCTGATAATAGTACGTGATCTTCTCCATCGCGCCGTGCAGATAGATCGGCGCGTCGTAGCCGGCCTCGCGCAGCAGCGCGATCACGCGCTGCGCCTTGCCGAGCGAGTACGCGCCGACCAGATGCGCGCGCTCCGGAAACAGTTTGACGGATGCCAGCAGCTTGTTCACTTCACCGGCGGCGTCGCCATGTCGGAACACCGGCAATCCAAAGGTCGCCTCCGTGATGAAGACGTCGCAGGGCACCAGCTCGAACGGCGCGCAGGTCGGATCGCGCGCATCCTTGTAGTCGCCGGAGGCGACGATGCGCCTGCCCTTGCAGGTGACGGAGATCTGGGCGGAGCCCAAGACGTGGCCGGCGGGATGAAACGACACCGTGACGTCGCCGAGCCTGATCTCCTCGCCATAGGCGACGGCCTGCACCGAGCCGGCGAAATTCTCACCATAGCGCAGCCGCATCATGTCGAGGGTTTCCTGGGTCGCGAGCACCGCGCCATGACCTGCCCGCGCATGGTCGGAATGGCCATGCGTGATCAGTGCCCGCTCGACCGGCCTGACAGGATCGATGTGGAAGCCGCCGGGCTTGCAGCAAAGCCCGGCCGGGACGGGCATCAGGATGTCTTGCGGGCGCATGCCGACCATATAGGCATGGATTCCACGATATCTAATCGTCAGGCGCGGGCTTGACCCGCGCATCCATCTCCGGAAAAAGTCCGTGCTTTGATGGATGGCCATCCGGCCGAGATTGGTTCCTTAAAGAAAATGGCCCCGCGCCTGTTTCTGTCCTCCGGCGACCTCGTTGCCGACCGCCGCTACGAGTTCGCGCGCGACCTGCAATTGAAGGGCGACCTGCCGGCCGCCGCCGAGCTGCTCGAGCAGGCGATCGAGCTGGTCCCGAAATTCACGTCCGCCTGGTACACGCTCGGCAAGATCCGCCTCGAGCTCGGCCAGCGTGATGCCGCGATCGCAGCCTTCCGCGCCGCGCGCGACGCCGATCCCGAGGACCGTCATGGCGCTGGCCTGCATCTGATGCAGCTCGGCGTTGAGCCGGTCAGCTCGATGCCGCCAGGCTACGTGCAGACGCTGTTCGATCAATATGCGCCGCGCTTCGAGGCGGCGCTGGTCGGCGATCTCGACTATCGCGGCCCGGCGCTGCTGTTCAAGGCGGTGCTGTCGGTGCGCGCGAACGCCAAGAAGCCGGCCTTCTTCAAGCGCGCGATCGATCTCGGCTGCGGCACCGGGCTCGCGGCCGGCGCGTTCGCGCAGCATGTCGATCGCTTCATCGGCATCGACCTGTCGCCGCGCATGATCGACAAGGCGCGCGCCACGGGCCTTTATGCCGAGCTCGAGGTCGACGACATGCTGCAGGGGATTTCGGGCAAGCCTGACGCCAGTGCCGAATTGATCCTCGCCGCCGATGCGATGGTCTACGTCGCCGATCTTGCTCCGGTGCTTGCCGAGGCCGCGCGCGTGCTGGCCGCCGGCGGCGTGCTCGCCTTCACGGCGGAGACTCACGGCGGCGAGGGTGTCATCCTCGGCGAGGGGCTGCGCTACGCCCACAGTGCGGCCTACGTGCGTGCCTCTGTCGCGGCCGCGGGTCTGACATTGGCGCTGCTCGACGATCTCTCGGCGCGCAATGAAGACAACATCCCGGCACCCGGACTTGTCGCTGTCGCCGTCAAGCCGTGACGTTTCTTACCCTCCCCTGGAGGGCAGGGGAATCGCATGTTGGCTTCGGCAAGTAGTTGCCAAATCGACAGAAAGGGATTCTGAA
>NZ_JASGSR010000121.1:0-23095 GCF_040446015.1 Bradyrhizobium sp. INPA03-11B | reverse complement strand
TCTTTCATCTATCCGACTCGTGGAGATACCCCCACCCCAACCCTCCCCCGCAAGCGGGAGAGGGAGCCCACGCAGTCCCGCCGTGGCCACCACAAACTTCCCGGGTTAACGCTTTGATCCGCCTCGCTTTGCCTTGCCTCCGCCACACCGTTAGGGTAACGCCGCCGCGATGTGGGGATCGGGTAGGGGCCAGGCTCCACCGAGATTCGCGGTCCCGAGGGGATGGGATAGCTTTAAGTGTCTGAATTATTTGACGAAGTAGACGAGGAAGTCCGTCGCGATCAGCTCAAGAAGCTGTGGGACAAGTACTCGATCTTTATCATCGCGCTGGCGGTCCTGGTGGTCGCCGGCGTCGGTGGCTGGCGCGGCTACCAATATCTCGAGGCCAAGAAGGCAGCCGAGGCCGGTGCGGCGTTCGACCGCGCCATCGAGCTGTCGGACCAGAGCAAGCACGCCGAGGCTGAGGCCGCCTTTGCCGATTTGATCACCAAGGCGCCGTCCGGGTACCGCAACCTGGCGCGGCTGCGCATGGCCGCCGAGGTCGCGACCCGCGATCAGCCGGCCGCCGCGAAGCTCTATGACGAGATCGCAGCCGACCGCAGCGTCGGCGGTCCGGAGCAGGATCTGGCGCGGATCCGCGCCGCGCAGATCGTGATGGACACCACGACCTATCCGAACATGCTGCAACGGCTCGAGGCGATGGCAACGTCGAAGGATTCGACGTTCCGCCATTCCGCGCGCGAGTTGCTGGCGCTGTCGGCGTGGCACGCCAACGATGCCACCGCCGCGCGGAAGTGGCTCGACCAGATTGCCAATGACGGCGAGACGCCGCCGAGCATGCGCTCGCGCGCCGAAGCGCTGCAGGCCCTGTTGCCGCCGGTCGCGAAAAGCTGATCCGGCGCGAAACCCGAGTTTGAGTGAGAGATCGACCATGCGCCGCTCGCAACGCCTGATCGCAGCCGCAGTTCTGACCGCGCTTTGCAGCGCGCTGGCGGGCTGCGGCGGTGGCGGCATGGCCAATTTCGACCCCAGCGATTTGCTCGACTTCCTCGACACCAAGAAGAAGCTGGCCGGCGACCGCAAGCCGGTCTTCCCCGAAGGCGTGCCCGGGCTCGAGCAGGGCGTGCCGAAGGAATTGTACAAGGGCTCGCAGCAGGAGCAGCTCGACCAGCAGAACGCCGCGGCAGCGGCCGCCGCCCAGCCGGCGCCGCCACCCGAGCCGCCGAAGGGCGCCAAGAAGCGTACCAAGCGGGCAGCGCCGGCCGCGGACCAGGCGGCCGCCCCCGACGCCGCAGCGCCGGAAGAGGGCGCGCCCGCCGCGCTGCCGCCGGAGCCGAAGCCGAAGAAGATCGTCCGCCGCCGCACTACGGCGCCGCCGGCCGACGACCAGCAGGCGCAGCCTGCGGCACCGGCCCAGCAGCAGACCCAGACCACGCAACAATCCGGCGGCGCGTTCCCCGCGCCGCTACCGAGCGGCGGATTTAGCCGCTAGGGCATGATCCGGAAAAGTGCGAAGCGGTTTTCCGAAAAGATCATGCTAAAACAAGAATCTAGAGCGCGATGACGGTTCAACCCAATCTCGTCGCGCGTTAGGCTCCTGCTTCAATTCATTGACGCGCGCCGCGCCGCGGCGCCGGGATCATCCATGTCTTTCACGATCGCCATTATCGGCCGGCCCAATGTCGGAAAGTCGACGCTGTTCAACCGGCTGGTCGGCCAGAAGCTCGCACTGGTCGACGACGAGCCGGGAGTCACGCGCGACCGCCGCGAGGGCCAGGCCAAGCTCTACGACCTCGACTTCACCATCATCGACACCGCGGGGCTCGACGAGGGCGCCAAGGGTTCGCTGACGGCGCGGATGCAGGAGCAGACCGAAACCGCGATCGAGCTCGCCGACGCCCTGATGTTTGTGATCGACGCCCGCGTCGGCCTGACGCCGACCGACCGCGCCTTCGCCGACTTCGCCCGCAAGGCCAACAAGCCGGTGGTGCTGATCGCCAACAAGGCCGAGGGCAAGCATGGCGAGATCGGCGCGATGGAATCCTACGCGCTCGGCCTCGGCGATCCCGTGCAGATCTCGGCCGAGCATGGCGAGGGCATGGGCGACCTCCACGAGGCCCTGAGCGCGCTGGTGCCCGAGGCGCCTGAGGAAGACGACGAGGTCGAGGAAGACGAGGACATCTCCGAGGAGGAGGCCGCGCAGCGCCCGATCCGCGTCGCCATCGTCGGCCGGCCCAATGCCGGCAAGTCGACGCTGATCAATCATCTGCTCGGCGAGGAGCGGCTGCTGACCAGTCCCGAGGCCGGCACCACGCGCGATTCCATCGCGGTCGAGATCACCTGGCAGGGCCGCCAGTTCCGGGTGTTCGATACCGCCGGCCTGCGCCGCCGTTCGCGGATCGAGGAGAAGCTGGAAAAGCTCTCGGTCGCCGACGCGCTCCGCGCGGTGCGCTTCGCCGAAGTCGTCGTGATGATGATGGACGCGCAGAACAAGTTCGAGGAGCAGGATCTGCGCATCGCGGACCTGATCGAGCGCGAGGGCCGCGCCATCGTGCTCGCGGTCAACAAATGGGACCTCGTCGAGCGCAAGCCGAACCAGATCTCGCAGCTGCGCACCGATGCCGATCACTGGCTGCCGCAGGTCAAGGGCGCGCCGATCGTCGCGGTGTCCGGTCTGATGGGCGAGGGCATCGACCGCCTGATGACGGCGATCCAGGAGGCCTATGCGGTCTGGAACCGGCGCCTGCCGACCTCGGCGCTCAATCGCTGGTTCGAGCAGGCGATCCAGGCCAACCCGCCGCCGGCCGTCTCAGGGCGCCGGCTGAAGCTGAACTACATCACGCAGGTGAAGGCGCGCCCGCCGAGCTTCGTGCTGTTCTGCTCGCGCGCCGACGCGATCCCGCGATCCTATCTGCGCTACCTCATCAACTCGCTGCGCGAGACCTTCGATCTGCCGGGTACGCCGATCCGGATCACGCTGCGCGAGAAAGCCAATCCGTTCGCGCACAAGCGCAAACGGCCGTCATGAGTGAAGCGGCGGGGACTAACGCTGCCGCGCCACTGGCACGCGGTGGTGCGGTGGTCTTCATCTTCATTACCTTGTTGCTCGACATGCTCGCGCTCGGGATCATCATCCCGATCCTGCCCAAGCTGATCGAAGGCTTCGTCAACAACGACACCGCAAACGCAGCGCGCATCTTCGGCGTGTTCGGCTCGATCTGGGCCTTGATGCAGTTCGTCTGCTCGCCGATCCTGGGCGCGTTGTCCGATCGCTTCGGCCGCCGGCCGGTGGTGCTGCTGTCGAATTTCGGCCTCGCCGCCGACTATGTGCTGATGGCGCTGGCGCCGAACCTGATCTGGCTGTTCATCGGGCGGGCGATCTCGGGCATCACGTCGTCGAGCATCTCGACCGTATTCGCCTACATCGCCGACGTCACCGCGCCGGAGCAGCGCGCCGCGATGTTCGGCAAGATCGGCGTCGCGTTCGGCGCCGGCTTCATCATGGGGCCGGCGCTGGGCGGCCTGCTCGGCGAGATCGATCCGCGGCTGCCGTTCTGGGCGGCGGCAGGGCTGAGCTTCGTCAACGGACTCTATGGCCTGTTCATCCTGCCGGAATCGCTGCCGGTGGAGCGGCGCGCGCCGTTCAAATGGAAGAGCGCCAATCCGATCGGCGCGCTGCGCTTCCTGCTTTCGAACCGGACGCTGGCGGGCCTTTCGCTGGCGACGTTCTTCGGCCAGCTCGCGCATGTCGTGCTGCCCTCGGTGTTCGTGCTCTACGCCACCTATCGCTACGGCTGGGACACCGGCACCGTCGGTGCCACGCTGGCGCTGGTCGGGCTCTGCGGCATGATCGTGCAGGGCGCGGCGATCGGCCCGATCGTCAAGCTGCTCGGCGAGCGCAACGCGCTGTTCCTCGGTCTCGTCTGCGGCGCCTTGGGCTTCGTGATCTTCGGCGCGGCGCCGACTGGCCAGCTGTTCTGGATCGGCATTCCCGTGATGGCGCTGTGGGGCATTTCCGGCGCGGCGACACAGGCGCTGACGACGCAGCTCGTCGCCGCCGACCAGCAGGGCCAGTTGCAGGGCGCGACCTCGAGCGTGCAAAGCATGTCGGAATTGATCGGCCCGTTCCTGTTCACGCTGACGTTTGCGTATTTCATCGGCGACAACGCGCCGCTGAAGATGCCCGGCGCGCCGTTCTATCTGGCGGGCGCGCTGCTGCTGCTTGCACTCGCCATCGCCGTGCGGGCGACGGCGGCGAAGACAACGGCTTCGTGATTGCGTGGGCTGAGCTGGGCGTATTCACAGATCCTGCCGCTGTCGCAACGTTTGCCGTTCTAGCGATCGAGCGCGTACTCGTGCACGGAAATCCAGGTTTCCCGGACGAGATTGACCAACGCCGCCATGAAGAAGCCGAGCGCAACGATAAATAGCACAGCCACACCATATTCGTGCCGCAGCTGGTAATATGCGCTGACGAACGCCACGATCACGAGCAAGCACGTCAATATCGCACTCGTCGCGGAGAACACGATCGCTCGGTTCAGCAATTCGGCGCGACGCCTCAGCTGGTGCATGTCCTTCTTCGACCCGATTTTAGCGCTCTCGCTGTCCGAGATTGCATTGAGCGCCTGGATCCGGTCGCTCACGCGGTTCATGCGGGCGATCAGCAGCGATACGAACCCGGCAACCGCTCCCAGAAGGAACGAAGGCGCGGTGACCTGGACGATCACCTGCGACAATTGTTCGACGGACGGAGTGTCGGGAAACAGCATCGAGCCCACCTCCGTCCATCGGCCGCCAGGTCAACGCGAGACTTCCTTCATGCCTGTCACCTTCCGCACCGGGGGCGGCTTCCAGGTTCCGTTGATGATCGACGGCGACTTTTCGTTCGGCCAGTACATGCGCAACATCAGGATAAACTTGCCCGCAGGTGCGGGAAGCCAGTTGCTCTCCTTGTCCGAACCTGGACTGTCCTTCTGGAAATAGAGTTCAACCGAACCGTCCGGATTGGATTTGAGGTTCTGGCGGGCACTGATCGACTGGCGGTTGATCGGATTGGGGACGAAGAAGTAGTTTTCGTCATACATCGTGATCGACCAGAAGCCGGCGACCGGAGGGAGCTGCCCCTTCGGAAAACGCATCACGTATTTGTTGCTGCCGACATATTCCTTGCCGTCGGCGTCCTTCTGCGATGTCGGATAGCACGCATCCTGAATTCGGTTGGCGCCAAGGCCGATTGCGGTGACAAAGGCACGGTTGAGATAGTTGGTGCCGTAGATGCCGGCTTCGCTATCGAAAGCCCAACCGTTCTCGTTTCGGATCGCCTTGTTCACCTTGAACTGCAGCATGATCCGGTCGAATGCCACCTGCGGGACTCGCTTGGCGAACGCCGCATCGAATTTGCTCGCATCAAAATCCTTGCCCGGGACAAGACCGATCTTCGCGAATTTGGCGACCTCGGATGCATCGGCGGCCGCCGGTGGATTGCGCTTCATCAGTTGTGCAAGAAGGGTGAAGTACGCCGCGGCATCCAGACCGTTGACCTGATCACGAACCGCCGTCTTCATGTCGACTGACGCATCGACCTTGCCTGGCTGGGGCGTATACGATTTGCCGTAGGCACTCAGGGGCGCAAGCTTGAACTCGTCCTGCGCGGCATGCACGGCCGCGTAATCCTCCGGCGTGCCAGTGCAATAGATGCGACCCAAAATCCAGACCATGCTGGTGGGAGACTTGTACTCCTTCACCCCTGCCGGAAGCGTTCCCTTCCAGCCCGGTCCTGTGATCGCATAGGTCTGCGGCTTCGTACCGGATGTGCGCTTGCCCGGCACCTGGAAGACGTTGGTCCAGCCATCCAGCATCGGAAACAGGAAGTAGCGGTCCTTCATGTCCGGCATGCTGATGACCCAAGGCTCGTCGCCTACGTCGATCCAGGCCGATGTGTAGAGGGTGTCGGCATTGGGCGCCGTGACGTCCCTGAAGCTGGCGTCCGGGTACTTGCGGAGCTTGATGAATTGCCCCATCGGCCCGCGTGTACCTTCCACGGAGGCAACGTTGGTCATGATCCGGCGGGTCATCTCCATCGTCACGAGCGGATAGCCGTAGATGTAGGCATCCTGGGCGAGCCAGAAATCTTCGCCGGCCTCCCATGCCCGGACAACCGGACCATCAAAATCGGCGTGTGCAGCGCGGGAAATCGCGACGGGCGTGGCTGCGGTACCCAGTAACGCAAGTGCTTGACGGCGGCTTATCGACATGGCGAGCCCTCCTAGCCTCTTGGGAGGATAACCGGATATCGGGACGAGTTCCACTTGCTCTTGATTTGCATCAAGGCGCCTTGTTGTCGCGCCTCGTCGAGGTCCGCTGCTGTCCTCTAGTCCGTCGCCGGCACCGAATGGTGCTCATGCGTGATCCGCCAGTCGCCGCCGACCTTGCGCAGGCCGGTTGTCAGCCTGAACTGGAACGTGGCGTCGGGCGGGCCGCACCGCATCACCATGACGGCAAAGGCGACATCTTCGCCGGCCGTGATCGCGATCTCCTCGATATTGAAGGCGTGGGAGGGGCGGTAGCACGTGTAGAACAAGTCCCACGTTTTCCGGTACTCATCCAATCCGCGCGACTGCAATGGCGGCGGAACGTCGAACATCACGATATCCTGATCGTGACGGGCGAGAATGCCCGGATAGTCGTGTCGGCGAACGGCGTCCGCCCAGGCTTCGATGAGCGTCCTGATTTCGGTTTCCGCCGTCTGTTTTGGCTGTGGCATGGCTCGCGTCTCCGAGTGCTGGCTGATCGATGCCTCGAGGACGAATGCGATAGCGCCGATCCGACACGCACGTTGTTTTCTGTCAGGGCGGGGCGGCGCGATGCGGCCGGAACGGCCCGACCTGCGGGCCGGTGTCGTTTTGGCTATTTACAAACCATCCGGTTGGTTTGTATAAACGGTGGCGAATGAAGATGCGTGCCTCGCTCCGGGGCCGCTCTGCCAGGAGGAGCATGGTGAACGACGAGGCCGCCGATATCTGCGATGAGTTGACCCGTTTCAGCGACGCGCAGGCGGCGCTGCTGACGTCGCGCAGCCTCGTCTATCTGACCGACCTGAAACTCGATGGCGGCAGGCACGGGACGATCGTCGCCGCCAGTTATGCCGATGCACAGTCTGTCGCCCGTGCGCGCGGGCGAGGGGAACGGGTGATCGGCCGGATGGCCCACGGCTTCCTGCACGGCCTGCGCCGGCGGCTCCGGAGAGTCTACGGCGGCGAAGGCGCTTGCGCGTGAGCGACCGGCATGCACCGCCCGAAGCTGTCGCCGGCATTTCGGGGATGTCATTCGCTCTGTCTGGCGGCATCGGATGCCGCGCTTGAGATTGACCAAGGCCGCTGAGATACTGTGCTCACGCGACTCCTTCCTGAGTAAGTAATCCCATGGACAATCCTTCCCGCTCGGAACGCTCCCGCAACGCCGCGCTCGACGCCGCGATCACCATCGTGACGCGCGATGGTCCCGGGCGCCTGACACTGGACGCGATCGCGCGCGAGAGCGGGCTCAGCAAGGGCGGCGTGATGCATCAGTTCCGCACCAAGGAAGCGGTGCTGCGCGCTCTGCTCGAGCAGCAGATGGCCTATTTCGAGGCGTTCTCGAACCGCTACCTTGAGAAGGCGCGCGAGACCACGGACCAGCCCGAACTGGCAGCGCAGATCGCAACGCTCAGGGAAGCGATCTCGACGCCGCGGGCAGGGGCGTTCGCGCTGCTGGCGGCGATGAACGAGAATCCCGAATTGATGGCGATGCCGCGCGATCAGGATGTCAAAAAGGTCGCGCTGATGAAGGCCGAGGCGCGCGATCCGGATCTCGCGTTGCTGCGCTGGGCGGCGGCGCGCGGGCTGCTGCTGAGTTCGTTGTTCGGCATGCTATCGCTGACCGAGGCGGAGCGCGACCGGCTGTTCGAGCGGTTGCTCGACGACAGCAAATGGACCGCGATGGAGCAGGGCGCGCCGGCGGCCGCAAAGCCGTCCAGGGCGACGGCGGCACGCGCCGCATCGGCGTCGCGCGCCACAAAGTCGGCATCGGCCCGCAAGCGCAGCTGAAGCTCCCGCGTTGCGCGTAAACACAACGCCGCCCAAGCGGAATATAATCGCTTGGCGGCGTTGGATCGGCACCGGGCCCCTGAAATCCCCCGGCGGCTGCTGCGGTACCACAAGAGATATCTCGGGTTTGTGACAGCGCCCGGCCGTCATTCGCGCTGCGCCTCACCAAGTCTTCACAACACTTCGACCGCCGCATTTTTTTCGTCGCGTTTCCTGCAATTGCAACTTTACAAACCGCCTGGTCGGTTTTATAGATCGTCGCACTGAGGCAAGGTCTGGCGGTGCGCTCACAGCGAGCCAGATCGGCAGTGACGGCCGCAGCCGTAACTTTAGCCCCGGACGCGGCTGCGGCCGAGCTGCTCTTCCGCTTCAGGGTCGGATGAGGAGATTGGAATGGAGAGCTCGATCGCCGTGCGCGGTCTGGGAGCGATGGCGCTTTGCGTCCTCGCGGGAGGATGCGCCGCCGTCACGCCGGTGGCTTATTCGGAGGTGGCCTCATCGGCCTACATGACGCCTGACACGTCGGATTCCTCGGGACGTGTGCCGTATCGCTATGCCCCGCCGGTCGACTGGCGGACCTACAACAAGGTCATGCTCGATCCGGTCGTGATCTATCGCGGCGCGGATCATCAGTTCGGCAACATGTCCGAGAAGGACAAGGAGACGCTTGCCGCCTACATGCAGACCCGCTTCGCCGACAAATTGCGCGGCCGCTTCACGCTGGTGAATACGCGCGGGCCGAACACGTTCCGCGTGCGGCTGACCTTGACCGGCGCGGTCGCCAACACGCCGGTGCTCGGCACGCTGTCGCGCTTCGACATGGCGGGCGCGATCTATAACGGCGTGCAGGCGGCGCGCGACGGCGAGGGCACGATGACCGGCTCGGTGATCTATGCCGTCGAGATGTTCGACAGTTCGACCGCGCGTCTGCTCGGCGCTTACGTCAGCAAGCAATATCCCAACGCCTACGACATCAAGGCCAGCGTCGGCGATCTCGCCGCCGCCACCACCGGCATCGACAAGGGTGCCGATGCCTTCATGGCACAACTGAAGTGAGGCGCGTCGCGCGCGTCCTGCAAATCATCCCGACACTGAAAGGTCCCGGACAATGAACTTTCTGGTTCGCATGTTTCTGCGCAGCCTCGTCGCCGCCTTGCTGATGAGCTCGACCGGCCGCGCCGAGACGATTACAGCCGATCCCAGCGGCACCTGGCTGACCGAGAACGGACAGGCCCGCATCCGCCTCGAGCGCTGCGGCAGCGCGCGCGACCGCATCTGCGGCTTCATCGTGTGGATGAAGGATCCGCTCGATCCACGCGGCCAGCCGATCCGCGACAGCCTCAACTCCGATCCCGAGAAGCGCACGCGCGCGCTGCTCGGCCATCAGCTGATCCTCGGATTGAAGCTGTCGCAGGAGGGCCGGTTCGACGGCGACATCTACAATGCCGAGGACGGCAAGTCCTATTCGGTCTCGCTGTGGCGCGATAAGTCCGACCGGCTGAAGCTGAAGGGATGTCTGATGAAGTTCTTGTGCCAGACCCAGACCTGGACGCAGACGCTCGACGTGCAGCCCGGGCAGCTCGTCGGTCTGACCGGCGACGTCGGCGGTCCGCGTGCCGACCGGGAATGGGCCTCGCTGCCGCCGCCGGCGAGGAAGGCGGCCGCGAAGTGAGACGCGGAGCAGGGGTGGCTAAAGCATGATCCGGAAGGGCACGCTCTCGCGACAAACGCAAGGCGTTTGCCGCGCGGAGGTCATGCTTGAACAACGATCCAAAGTGCGACGATGCGTCAACCCGATCTCATCGTCGCTCTAGTGCGGACGTCGTGATCGCTTGAGCTCGGCCACCTTGAACTTCCCGGCAGCCTGCAAGCTGCTGCACAGCCACCAGGCTCGGTTTCGGTACTCGCCCAGGAACCATTTGGTCTCGACGCAATCCACATAGGATTTGTAGGCGAGATTGTCTCTGCACGTTGACGAGAACGGTCCATACGCTTGTCCGCCCGCCGACTCGCTGCAGCCGACCCAAGGGTCCTTGCCGTGTGGGAGGCTTGACTCGCAACCACCGTTGCAATTGCTGGCGACTTTCTCCAGCGCAGCAATCCTGCCCAGGACTGAATCCGGTGCCGGGGATGGCGCTCGGGCGGTCGACGATGACGTCGAGGCGCCTCTCGATCTCCGGTGAGACGCCCCCGTATTCACCACCCGCGTCGGATGATTTTGCCTTGCCACCTGCTTCGGCGCTTCGACCGTGATGGAAGGAAGCGGCTTGGCGGTTTCTGTTGCGGTTTGCGATGCGGCCGGGCCGCACAGCAAGACGGTTGACAAGACAGCGACGGTCGAAGGCGCGACAAAGCTAGACAGCAATCTCATGATGCCCTCCCAAGCCGGGCCGGAAATGCCGTCCCGGTAAGGAGATGCTACCATACATTCCGCGTTCTGCCACCGTGGGTTGAGCAAGTATCTGCCGATGATCTGCTATGCGTATGACGGCAAGAGACCGGTCGCGTCCGCGTTCGAACTGGATCGCTATCGAGGCAAGGCGAACGCAAGCGCGATGAGGTTGGGTTGAATCACCATCGCGCTTGGTCTGTCGTGAGGGAAGGCTGCTTCGCAGTTTTCCGGATGATGCTCGAATCCGCCTTGCTTACTTCTTCACCAGGGGACAATCGCTGGCTTCGAGCGGCTTGGCGGCGTCTTCCGGCGAGATGGTGGCGATCAGCTTGTAATAGTCCCAGGGATATTTGGACTCTTCCGGCTTCTTCACCTCGAACAGATAGGCCGGGATGATGCGGCGGCCGTCGATCCGCAGCGGGCCCTTGCCGAACAGCGGATCGTCGGTCGGGATCTCCTTCATCTTGGCGACGACCTTGGCGCCGTCATGCGGATTGCCGCCCATCGCGTCCAGCGCCTTCAGGTAATGCAGCACGCCGGCATAGACGCCGGCGACCGTCATCGAGGGCATCGAACCCTTTGGCGAAACCTTCTGGAAGCGCTTCGACCACGCGCGGGTCTGGTCGTTCATGTCCCAGTAGAACGACTCGGTGAAGGTGAGGCCCTGAGCGATCTTCAGGCCCAGCGCATGCACGTCGTTGACGAACAGCAGCAGCGCCGCGAGCTTCTGTCCGCCCGCGGTGATGCCGAATTCGGAGGCCTGCTTGATCGCGTTGGTGGTGTCGCCGCCGGCATTGGCGAGGCCGATGATCTTGGCCTTGGAGGCCTGCGCCTGCAGCAGGAACGAGGAGAAGTCCGCGGTGTTGAGCGGGTGCTTGACGCCGCCGAGCACCTTGCCGCCGTTGGCGGTGACGACCGCCGCGGTGTCGCGCTCAAGCGCATGGCCGAAGGCGTAGTCGGCGGTGAGGAAGAACCAGCTGTCGCCGCCGGCCTTGGTCAGCGCCTTGCCGGTGCCGTTGGCGAGCATGTAGGTGTCGAACGTGTAGGAGATCGTGTTGGCGTTGCAGGCCTTGCCGGTGAGGTCGGCGGTCGCCGCGCCCGAGTTGAGCACGATCGAGTTCTTCTCCTTGGCGAGGTTGCTCACCGCGAGCGCGACGCCGGAGTTCGGCGTGTCGGTGATGATGTCGACCTTCTCGTTGTCGATCCAGTTGCGCGCGATGTTGACGCCGACGTCGGGCTTGTTCTGATGGTCGCCGCTGACCACCTCGATCTTCCAGCCCTTGGCGCGCAGTCCGGAGTCTTCCACCGCCATGTTGGCTGCGGCGACCGAATTCGGGCCGCCGATGTCGGCATAGAGGCCCGACATGTCGTTCAGCACGCCGATCTTGACGTTCTTGTCCTGCGCAAGGGCAGGGGTAGCAAGGCCGAGTGCAGCGCAAGCGAGAAGCACGGCATGGCGCCGTGCGAGCGTCGCCGTCATCAGACATTCCCTCCACTGTGATTTATCCGGGCGGCCCTCTTGTGGAGCCTTGTGCCGGTCGTTCGGGTTCCCGCTTACCCTGTCCGGGTGGATGCGGCAATCCGCATAAAGCCGGATGAACTGCGTCGAAGCGTCATCTCGCCGTCATCCCTACTTGAGCGCGTCCGAGGTCAGCTTGAACTTCTGGATCCGCTTGCCCTCGACCTCGCCGGTGTAGACATTGCCCTTCTGGTCGACCGCCATGACGTGCAGCAGCGCGAACTGTCCGGCATTGTGGCCGCTATGGCCGAAGGTGCCGACCACTGAGCCATCGTCGCGCTTCAGCACGCGGATCTCGTTGTTGGCGCCGTCGGCGTTGAGCAGATAGGTCTGCTTCGCATCAGGCCACAGCGCGAGATCGAACACGGCGCCGTCGCCGCGCGTGTTCTTCTCGTAGAACCATTCCCTGACGAAGGTGCCGTTCTTCTGGAACACCTGGATGCGGTCCTGGCTGCGATCGCAGACATAGACCAGCCCGTCATTGGCGATCTTGATGCAATGCACGGGATTGCCGAACTGCTCCTGCACCGCGGCGCTCGGATCGTAAGGCGGCTGCTTGTCGTCGGTGGGCAGCTTGCCATAGCCGCCCCAGTGCCGCTTGTAGGCCAGCGTGGTGGCGTCGAACACGATGACGCGGCGGTTGCCGTAGCCATCGGCGATGTAGAGCTCGTTGGCGGCCTTGTCGATCGCCATCTCGGCGGGGCGGCCGAGCTGGGTGGTGTCGTTGCTGTTGGTGCGGGCTGCGATCTTGCCGATCTGGCCGAGATACTTGCCGTCGAGCGAGAACTTCAGGATTTCGCTGTCGTCATCGGCATTGCCGCCGATCCAGACGAAGCCGCGCTCGTCGACCTCGATGCCATGCTCGCGGCCGACCCATTGATAGCCGTCGCCGGGTCCGCCCCAGGCGCGCAGCAGATTGCCGTCGACATCGAATTCGAGCACCGGCGGCGCCGCCACGCAGCATTTCGCGCGCGGCGGGGTGAGGCTCGCCGCCTTCTCGCCATCGGTGAGCGAGCGCGGCCGGTGCACCACCCAGATATGCCCCTGCCAGTCGACGGTGATGCCGCCGACCTGGCCGATGATCCAGTTGTTGGGAAGCTGTTTCGGCCAGGACGGATCGACCGCGAAGGTCGGGACGTCACCGGCCTGGGCCGGCGCGGGTGGAATGAGGAGTGAAGATGCGATGCCGGCGGAGAGAAACAATCCAGTGAGAATGGAGCGCGCGCGATTGAACGTCGGCGTCATGATGCCTCCCGAGCTTCTTCTTGGCGGTTGTCCCGCTTGGAGCGCAGTCAATCGCGGGGCGGGGAGGGTGTCAACCGGCAGTCGTCATTGCGAGGAGCGACAGCGACGAAGCAATCCAGCTGCCTGCACATGCCGAAAGATGGATTGCTTCGCTTCGCTCGCAATGACGGGGAAAGACCTACGCCGGCGGCTGAAAAGTCCGCAGCGTGCGGGCCTTGTAGTCGTAGAGCCTGCCGGTCTCGATCCACTCAGGCGAACACATCGGCACGATGAATTCAGCGGCCATGTCGGGCGTATCCAGCGTCATCGGGTCTTCGCCGGGAAACACCTGGGCGCGCATCCGGGTGCGGATCGGGCCGGGGCTGAACAGGTTGACGCGCAGCGGCGTGTTGGCGGTCTCGTTGGCCCAGGAGCGCACCAGCGCGTCCAGCGCCGCCTTCGAGGCCGCATAGGGGCCGAGATAGGCGCTGGCCTTGTGCGCCACGCCTGAGGTCACGAACACCGCGCGGCCGGCGTCGGACTGGCGCAGCAGCGGGTCCATACAGCGGATCAGCTGGAAGTTTGCGGTGACGTTGATCGCCATCACGTCGTTCCACGGCTTCAGCTCGATATGGCCGAGCGGCGACGAAGGTCCGGCGGTGCCGGCATTGCCGACCAGGATGTCGAGCTTGCCATGGCGCTCATGCAGCGCGAGCCCGAGCCGCGCGATGCCCTCGTAATCGGTGAGCGAGAGCGGCACCAGCGTGGCGCTGCCGCCGTGCTTGCGGATCTCGTCGTCGAGCTCTTCGAGCCCGCCTTGCGTGCGCGCCACCGCGACGACATGCGCGCCGGCTTTTGCCAGAGCCATGGCGGTCGCATAGCCGATGCCGCGCGAGGCGCCAGTCACGAGGGCAATACGGGAGGCGAGGGGTTTTGTCATGGAAGGGACTCTAACAAATCGTCGTCCCTGCGAAAGCAGGGACCCATACGCCGTGACGGCGATAATGGAAGAAAGTGCTCGTGTCTAATACCGCCACAGCCACGTAGGCCGGTGGTTATGGGTCCCTGCTTTCGCAGGGACGACAGCGGTGGTGGCGTCAGCTCGCCTCCGCCAGCAGCGAGAGCTGGCGCGGCGACGGCTCGGTTTCGCTCTGGTCGGTGAGATGGGTCGGATAGGCGCCGGTGAAGCAGTGGTCGGCGAATTTCGGGCTGGCGGGATCGCGCCCCTCATAGCCCATCGCGCGGTACATGCCGTCGATCGACAGGAAGGCCAGCGAGTCGGCGCCGATGATGTCGCGCATCTCCTCGAGCGAATGGGTCGCTGCCAGCAGGCCGCCGCGATCGGGGAGGTCGATGCCGTAATAGTCGGGATAGAGGATCGGCGGCGAGGCGAGACGGAAATGCACCTCGCGAGCGCCGGCATCGCGCATCATGCGCACGATCTTCTTCGAGGTGGTACCGCGCACCAGACTGTCATCGATCAGGATGATCCGCTTGCCCTCGATCGCGGCGCGGTTGGCCGAATGCTTCATGCGCACGCCGAGCTCGCGCACGGTCTGGGTCGGCTGGATGAACGTGCGGCCGACATAGTGGTTGCGGATAATGCCGAGCTCGAACGGCACGCCGGAATACTGGCTGTAGCCGACCGCGGCGGGCACGCCGGAATCCGGCACCGGCACCACGACGTCGACCTCGGGATGGCTCTCGCGCGCGAGCTGGGCGCCGAACGCCTTGCGCACGTCATAGACCGAGCGGCCGCCGACGATCGAGTCCGGCCGGGCGAAATAGATGTACTCGAAGATGCAGGGCCGCGCCGGCTTCGGCGGGAACGGCTTGTGGCTGTGCGCGCCTCGCTCGTCGAACACGATGATCTCGCCGGGCTCGATGTCGCGGACATATTTGGCGCCGATCATATCGAGCGCGCAGGTCTCTGAGGTCAGGATCGGATGGCCGTCGAGATCGCCGAGCACCAGCGGGCGAATGCCGAGCGGGTCGCGTGCGCCGACCAGCTTCTTGTTGGTCAGCGCGACCAGCGCATAGGCGCCCTCGATGGTGCGCAGCGCCTCGATGAAGCGGTCGATGAAGCGGGTGCGCTTCGACTGCGCGACGAGATGCAGGATCACCTCGGTGTCGGTGGTCGACTGCATCATGGCGCCGCCCTTGACCAGCTCGCGGCGCAAGGTCAGGCCGTTGGTCAGGTTGCCGTTGTGGCCGACCGCAAAGCCGCCGGCGCTGAGCTCGGCGAACAGCGGCTGCACGTTGCGCAGGATGGTGCCGCCGGTCGTGGAGTAGCGGACATGGCCGACCGCGGCATTGCCGGGCAGGCGCTCGATCACCTCGCGGCGGGAGAAGGCGTCGCCGACCAGGCCGAGGCGGCGTTCACTGTGGAAGCGCCCGCCGTCGAAGGAGACGATGCCGGCGGCTTCCTGGCCGCGATGCTGCAAAGCGTGCAGCCCGAGCGCGGTGATTGCGGCGGCCTCGGAGTGGCCGAAAACGCCGAACACGCCGCATTCCTCGCGGAGCGTGTCGCCATCTAAGTCGGGGTGGTACCGGAGATCGTCTTCCCGGAGATGTTCCTGCAATTCCGTCGGGCCGAGGTCGAGATCCATCTGGTCGGCGTGATCGGAAGGGGTTTGCATCTCGTTCATCGCCTCTCGTAAGGGCCCAAATAAGTTATCGGCCCGCGGGTTTCTCGATCAGCTTTTTCAAGCTGTCACGCGCAGGTTTGCTATAGCCATCACCCGACGCCGGCGTCGCCTGATCGTTGGTATCGGCCGCAGAATCGTCGTCTGGCTTATTCTTCTTGAACTTCTTTAAGATGGTGTTCTCGGGGTCGTCAGGCAAGAGCGACATCAGCCAATCCCCGGTTCCCTGCAGCACCACCCGGGACTTCGCGCCGGTCACCCAATCGGGCCGCTGCTTGTCCGGAACCAGCCAGGTGAAAAACATGAACGCCACGACCACGATCAGGAGGCCGCGGGCGAGCCCGAACAGGAAGCCGAGGGTGCGGTCGAGCGCGCCGATCCGGGAATCCAGGATCATGTCCGAGATCCGCACCGTGATCACCGACACCACGATCAGCGTGCCGATGAAGGTGCCGGCCACCACCACGACGGCCGCGACCGTGTCGTTATTGAAGTAAGTTTTGGCGGTCGGCAGCAGCTTGGAGAAAGCATACAGCGTGACCAGCGCGGCGGCGCCCCAGGCCGCGATCGACAGGATCTCGCGCATGAAGCCGCGCACCATGGCAAGCAGGCCCGAAATCAGCATCACGCCGAGCAGGACGAGATCGAGGATCGTTATGGGCATCGGCTGGTCAGGTCCGCTGGTACGTTTCGGTACGCTGTTAAGGGCTTACGCTGTTAAGGCTCTCGCGAATCGGCGTCTCGGTGCCGTCCTAACTGAGGCGCATCAGGGGCATCCGGCAAGGCCGGAGCGCCACCTGTCCCGCGCGGCGGATGTATAGCGGCGGGGGGCTGTGACGTCACGCCCGCTTTAGCTCGTCTCACGACGGAATCGGGCCGGTGTGGCATTTTTCTCAGCCGCATCAGTGCCCCGGGAGCCGCTTTGGTCGTCGCCCGGCTCGCGCCGGCCGCCTCTGGGCGTCCCGCGTGCCGCAATTTCCGCGACCAGCGTGGTCAGATTGCCGACGCTGTTGAGGGCAAGCCCCGCATCGCCGCCACCATCGCCGCGGGCCGATTCGGGCAGAATGGCCCGGCCAAAGCCGAGCTTGAGGGCCTCCTTGAGCCGGGCCGGGGTCTGCGCGACGGGGCGGATCGCACCCGACAGCGAAATCTCGCCGAAATAGACCGCATCCGTCGGCAACGGTGCATTCACCAGCGAGGACACCAGCGCTGCGGCAGCGGCGAGGTCCGCGGCCGGCTCCTGGATCCGCAGCCCGCCCGCGACATTCAGATAGACGTCATGTCCGGACAATTTGACGCCGCAATGCGCTTCCAGCACCGCCAGCACCATCGACAGTCGGCTCGGGTCCCAGCCGACCACGGCGCGCCGCGGCGTGCCGAGCGAGGTCGGCGCCACCAGCGCCTGCAATTCGACCAGCACCGGGCGGGTGCCCTCGATGCCGGCGAACACGGCCGTGCCGGGGCTGCCGAGCTCGCGCTCGGAGAGGAATAATTCCGAGGGGTTGGTGACTTCGCGCAGGCCGAGCCCGGTCATCTCGAACACGCCGATCTCGTCGGTCGCGCCAAAACGGTTCTTCACCGAGCGCAGGATGCGGAACTGCTGCGAGCCTTCGCCCTCGAACGACAGCACCGCATCGACCATGTGCTCGACCACGCGGGGACCGGCGATCTGGCCGTCCTTGGTGACATGGCCGACCAGGATGATGGCGGCACCGGTCTTCTTGGCGAAGCGAATCAGCGCCTGTGCCGAGGCGCGGACCTGGGTCACGGTGCCCGGCGCGGATTCCACCGTGTCGGTCCACATGGTCTGGATCGAATCGATCACGATCAGCCGCGGCACCGCGCCTTCCGACAGCGTCGAGACGATGTCCTCGACCGAGGTCTCGGACGCGAGCTGCACCGGCGCGTCGGCGAGCCCGAGCCGCTCGGCGCGCAGCCGCACCTGCGCGACCGCCTCTTCGCCTGAAATATAGACCGCGCGGTGGCCGGCGCGCGCCATCATGGAGGTGGCCTGGGTCAGCAGGGTCGATTTGCCGATGCCGGGATCGCCACCGACCAGCAGCACCGAGCCGCGGACGAAGCCGCCGCCGGTGACGCGGTCGAGCTCGGTCATGCCGGACGACAGTCGCGGCGCGTCCTGGGTCTTGCCGGACAGCGATTCCAGCGCGAACGTCCGGCCCTTGCGCTTGCTGCGGATCGAGACCGGCACCGAGCCCGTGGTGTCTTCCTCGGCCAGCGTGTTCCACTCGCCGCAGGAGTCGCATTTGCCCTGCCAGCGATTATACGCCGCGCCGCAGTTCTGGCAGACGAAGGAGAGGGTGGATTTGGCCATGAAGCAGGTGAGTCGCGTGGTCGACGATGCACGGCTGCTTAGCACGGAAAGCCTGATACGAGCGACATGCTCGATGGATCACCCGGCCATCCGGAAGAAATGCCGGGCGATCTGCTCCACTTCGCGCCACGAGGTCGCCAGATGTACCGCGCCTGCGTTGCGCAGGACTTCGTCGTGCCCGTCGCGGATATGGCTCGCGGCGCACAGGCCGATTGCGGTCATGCCGGCCGCCACCGCTCCCTTGATGCCGCCGGCGCTGTCCTCGATGACGAGGCACTCGGCGGGTTTTGCGCCGAGCTTCTCGGCGGCAAGCAGGAAGATATCCGGATGCGGCTTGCCGCGCGCGACCATGTCGGCGCTGAAGACGCGGCCGTCGAACTCCGCTTCCAGTCCGAGCACCGAGAGGCACAATTGCAGGCGCTCCATCGAGCTGGACGAGGCGATGCATCGCGGGATGCTGGAGAATTTTCGGATGAAGTCGGTGGCGCCGCTGACCTCCTTGAGGTCGCTGCGCAGCCGGTCCAGCGTGGCGCGGTTGAACGCGCCCAGGAAATCGGTCGGCACCGGTCTTCCGATCGCGGTCTCGATCTCGGCGAGGACGTCGACCCAGCGTTTGCCGGAGTAGCGACTGAGCGCCTGATCGAGCGTGGTCGGATGTCCGAGATCACTGACGGTCTTCGCCAGCACGGTGTTGGCGATGGCCTCGCTGTCGGCGATCACGCCGTCGAAGTCGAAGATCAATGCGCCCACGCTCGTAGCCCCCAAGCAGACGACGTCGTCCTAGCAGAACCGGGCCACCATGCGCGCGACACTTTCTGTTGCAGACTATCTCAGTGCCGCGCGCTGCCTCAGCGCGGCACCATGGGGAATCAGCGGGAGAAGACCCGCGTTCCGGCCTGCCATCGCGGCTTGTCGCTCACCGGGCTTGCGCCGATCTCCCACCCGACGCCGCCCCAGAGCACGTCGACGGCACCAAGCTCTCCGGCGGTATCGCGGACGTAAAACACATTCGGCTTGGAGCTGATCTCGAGGGAGCCGCTGCTGCCGTTGGGCTGCTGCTTCAACGCGCACCAGACATCGGCCAGTCTGCTCTCGTGGCCCTGACCCAGTTTGGCCAGGATCTCGTTGTCGCTGGAGGCTGCGCTCAGGTCGTAGGATTGCAGCGATGCGCCGCCGGCATCGTCCTCGATCTTGTTCGCGAAGCGCTTTGCGAATGTCGCGCCCAGCCAGGAGATCTTGACCGGAGCGTTCGACGCGATGTCTTCCTTGAAATGCTCTTTCGCGACGAATTTCTCGACGTGAGGAATCGCCGAGGTCGACGACGGATCGGACGGTTCCACGGCTTTCGGCTGCAGGGAACATGTGACGCGGTCAGCGGCGATAGCCGATTGGCCAGGTTTCGTATCGTCCGCGGCGACGCTGAAGCCTTGTGCTGCCAGAAGGAAGATCACCGACAGGGTAAGGCTTAGCTGACGCATCTTGTTATCCCTGTCTCCGCTGTGTTCGCAGAGACAAGGTAAACCACACCTTGTAGATGTAAATTAAAGATCGTGTTTCTGGTTAAGGATAAAAAGTAAGCTCAACTAAAACGAGAATTTGAATCAAATGCTCTCCGGCGCGTGGAACCCGAATCTTGCTCTCGGCCGCCGCGTCTAAAGCGCGATGAGAAGTCGCGCTTTAGATTCCTGCTTAAGCATGATCTTTTCGGAAAACCGGTTCGCACTATTCCGGATCATGCTTAGACGCGGATGTCTCGCCCGGACAGCAGCAGCGGAGGATTCTCGCGCAGCACCGAGCCCGTCGGCAAAGCGCGGCAGCATCTTGCCTGCGCGCGTAGCGGATCGCTCCAGCTCCAGCGAACACGCCACGACGGATTGTTCGCGTAGGCCGGAATGCGCCAGACCCAGATCGTTTCGTAAACGCTGTCTCCGAAGTGCTCGACGTCGGGCTTGGCTGTCGGCCACAAGGCCGAGCCGGCAACAGCGAACGTCACCGCCGCCGCGGTCGTGATCATCATCCTGCGCATCGCGTGTCTGCCTTTCTCGCCTGTCGGAGTTCCGACAACCCGCTCGTCCCAATCCTTCGACTTGCGATCCCGAATCCGTCAGGCGACATCAGACGTCGAGGTGCGCGCTCGATTGCGCACCTTGTGCTGCCTGACTCCTGGGGATTCGCATCCGGGTCGTCGATAAATCCCTGCTAGAGCAAAGTGCTTGTCCGCAAACGATCGAGTGCAAGTAATGAGCTTGTCATAAACGCAGTCGCCGGATGGTGGCAATCCGGATAACACCGGGAACCGGGCGCTCAACACGGCTCTTTCGGAGTACAACGTCCAGGCGCGTCGACCCCCGTAGAATCACGACATGCCTGCGAGCCTACGCCGCCATTGCTGACCATAGCAGCGCCGTGCCCGCCGCCAGCATGATGCCGTCCATGATCAGGCGGAACGATTCCGGCTTCATCTGCAGCACGAAGCGTTTGGCGATGAAGGCGCCCGCCATCAGCGAGGCGCCGGCGATCAGGCCTTTCAGCGCGATATCAGGCGTCAGCGCGCCGAATCGTTCGAAGGTCACCGACTTGCTGACATAGAGCCCGAGCGAGCTTGCCGCTTCGGTGGCGAGGAACGCGCCCTTGTTGAGGCCGTAGAACAGAAACAGCGGCACGCTGAGCGGGCCGGTCGAGGCCACGATGCCGGTGAGATAGCCGATGAGCGCGCCGCCGATCATCAGGTGCCAGAGACTGGCCTTGAGCTTGTGTTTGGCAAGCCAGTGCCGCACCGGCACCATCGCGATCAGGAACACGCCGATCGCGATATCGACCGCGCGCGAGGGCAGTGCGAGCAGGGTGCGCGCGCCGAGCGCTGCGGCCGGGACGCCCGTGATCGAGTAGGCGAGGCAGGCACGCCAGTCGACCTCGCGCCACCACGCCAGGATGCGCGACAGATTGGCCATCACGGCGGCAACCGCCATGATCGGCACCGCCTGCTTCGGCCCGTATTGATAGACCAGCACCGGCATCAGCATGATCGACGAGCCGGTGCCGACGATGCCTGAGATGGTGCCGGCGACCAGGCCGACGATGAGGACGAAGAGGAAGCCCACGAGCACTCCACGACGCGATCCCGAGCCACGCCGGATGCGTGTCGGAAGCCGTGGCGCAGTGTGGCCTCATGGTTCAGCGCGGCGCAAGGGCGCGCCCGAACCAGGGACGTGCCGTCACACGCAGCGTCAGTACTTCGCGACGACCGGGCCGCCGAAGCGGTAGTTGACGCGCACCGTCACCATGTCGACGTCCTGGCGGATGCGTTCGTCGTGGTTGAGCGGGGCGATGAAGACGGGATCGTAGGTCATGCGAACGGTGTTGGTCCCCATGAACAGATGGTCGTATTCGACCGCCAGCGACCAGTTGGGCGCGATCGCATATTCGGCGCCGGCGCCGATCGCGCCGCCCCAGCGCGTCTCGCTGCCGTGATCGGCGATGAAGCCGACCGGTACGCCGGGGCCGAATGCCGGGGTGATGAAGCTCTCGTAGCGATCGCTCACCACGGCCGCGCCGCCCTTCGCATACAGCAGGAAGGCGCCCCAGGAATAGCCGAGCTGTCCGGTGAACAGGCCGATGGCGTCGATCTTCGAGCGGTTGGCGAAGCCCGCGAACAATGGCGCGACCGATGGGTTCGAGCCGGAGAGGTCGGCCCAGTTGCCCTGTGCTTCGACGCCGAACACCCAGGCGGCCTGCTGCCAGCGGTAGCCGATCTGGCCGCCGGCGGTCGCGCCGCTGGCGGTGTGGCAACCTTCGGGGCCGGTGAAATTCAGGACGCCGAGCGCCGGATTGGTGATGGTGAAGGGCACGATGTCCCAGCACTTGCGGCTCCAGCCGCCGCCGCCATTGGCGCCGATATAGAAGCCGCTCCAGTCAGTGGCGGCGGCAACGATCGGCGGCGCCTTGGTGTACGGGCGGGCTGCGAGGTCGGCGGCGGAGGCATTTGCATTGCCGAGCGCAAGCAGGGATGCGGCGACGAAATACGTCTTCATGAGCAGCCCCAAATGCATGAAATCAAAATCGTCGCGATTGTAGTCGATCTACACGACCTCCGGCTGTACCCGGTCCGCCACATCCGGCCGCATTCGCCTGCCGCGAGAATGCGAAGCTGCGCCCCACACACATTGTCATCGCCCGGCTCGACCGGGCGATCCAGTACGCTGCGGCCTCTCGGTTCAATAACGACTGTCTCTGGAATACTGGATCACCCGCTTTCGCGGGTGATGACACCGAACTGCCTGCAGGTGAATCGGATTCCCACCGTCGTCCCTGCTTTCGCAGGGACGACGGCGTTATTGGGGCGGGAGCTTGCCACCGATCACTTCAACACCACCCACGCCGGCGCGTGATCGCTGGCGCCGTCCTCGCCGCGGATGTCGCGGTCGACGCCGGCTTTCTGAAGCCGCGGCGCGACCTGTGGGCTGAGCAAGAGATGATCGAGCCGCAGGCCTGCATCGCGCGGCCAGCGCTGGCGCTTGTAGTCCCAGAAGGTGAACATCTGCTGGTCCGGATGCAGCGTGCGGATCGCATCGCACCAGCCCTGATCGACCAGCGCCTTGAACGCGGCGCGGCTCTTTGGCTGGATCAGCGCATCCTTGTCCCAAGAGCGGGTCGGATAGATGTCGAACGGCGTCGGCGCGACATTGTAGTCGCCGGCCAGCACCACGGGGACGTCCTGCTTGAGCAGCTTGGCGGCGTGCGCCCGCAGCCGCTTGAACCAGGCCAGCTTGTAATCGAATTTCGGCCCGGGCTGCGGATTGCCGTTCGGCAGATAGAGGCTGGTCACGACGATGCCGCGCACCGCGGCCTCGATGTAGCGCGCCTCGTGATCGGCGGCGTCGCCGGGCAGGGTGGTGC
>NZ_JASGSR010000120.1:0-23166 GCF_040446015.1 Bradyrhizobium sp. INPA03-11B | reverse complement strand
CCCCCGCAAGCGGGAGAGGTGCAGCGAAACTCGCTGTTGGAGCAATCTGACCTAACGTTTGTGCGCTACAGCGCCACGCTGCGCAGCCCGAAGCTCCGCGCCTCGTTCTGCAGCACCGGCCGCACGGAATCGATCAGCCGCGCCGCGGCGGCATCGACCGAGAGCCCGGCGGTGTCGACCACCGCCGATGCGCGGGCGTAGAGCGGCTCGCGGCTGACCAGGATGTTGCGCAATTCGGCCATCGCCGAGCGGTCGTCGGCCATCGGGCGCAGATCGCCCTGGCGGCGGACGCGGGCCATATGCTCTTCCGGCTCGGCCTTCAGCCAGATCGTGTAGAACGACGACAGGATCAAATCGAAGGTCAGCGCCTCGGAGACGATGCCGCCACCGGTCGCCAGCACCATCAATTCCTTGCGCGCCAAGAGCTGCGTCAGCGCGGCCTGCTCCATGCGGCGAAAGCCTTCCTGGCCGTACAACGCGATGATCTCGGCGACCGACAGGCCGTTCTGGGCCTCGATCTCCTTGTTGAGCTCGACGAAGCTCCAGCCGATCTTCTTCGCCAGCATCCGTCCGAGCGTGGTCTTGCCGGCGCCGCGCAGGCCGATCAGCGCGATGCCGGAGAACGAGGCGCGGCGCGGCGCCAGCGGGCTGCTGCCGGCGAGCATGTCCTTGGCCTGCGCGATCTGGTTCGGCGAGGCCTTGCGCAGCAGGTCGCGGATCACGGCCCAATCCGGGACCGGCTCGCTCGAAGGGATCAGGTCCTCGAGATGGGCGCCCATCGCGCCTGCGACACGGCGCAGCAGCACGATCGAGACATTGCCTTTGCCGCTTTCGAGCTGGGCGATGTAGCGTTCGGAAATGCCGGAGACCTTGGCGAGCACCTTGCGCGACATGCCGCGCAGGGCGCGCATCGTGCGCACCCGCTGGCCGAGCTGCTCGAGGAAGTCGGTTTCCGGATCGTTGGCTGCGGTCATGATCCCTGTGCGACGCGCGGTCCTGGCTGAATCAGACCGAGATGCTAGGAAACATAATGCCGATAAGGATTGACAGCAAGCCAACGTAGTGGCTTTGTATGAATTATAATTCTTAAATTCACAGGAGAGGGAAGCGTGGCGCGTCTGGGTCCCAAGCAAGGTCCGGGGAGCGGGGCATGACTTATAACGCAGTCTCCTGGCTGCTCGACCGCAACGTCGATGAAGGCCGCGCCGACAAGGTCGTGTTCGACGACACGGTGTCGCAAATCACCTACGGCCAGTTGCAGCAGCAGACCCGGCGGGTCGGCAACATGCTGCGCCGGCTCGGCGTCCGCCGCGAGGAGCGGGTCGCCATGATCATGCTGGACACGGTCGATTTCCCGATCGTGTTCCTCGGCGCGATCCGCGCCGGCGTGGTGCCGGTGCCGCTCAACACGCTGCTGACATCAGAGCAATACGCCTACATCCTCGGCGATTGCCGCGCGCGCGTGCTGTTCGTGTCCGAGGCGTTGCTGCCGGTCGTGAAGGACGTCATCGCGCGGATGCCCGACCTCGAGCATGTCGTGGTCTCCGGCAAGGATGCGCACGGCCACGAGAAGCTCGCCGACGAGATCGCGCGCGAGAGCGACGTGTTCACCACCGCGCCGACCCATGCCGACGAGCCGGCGTTCTGGCTCTATTCGTCGGGCTCGACGGGCATGCCGAAGGGCGTGCGGCATCTGCATTCCAATCTCGCCGCGACCGCGGAGACCTATGCGAAACAGGTGCTCGGCATCCGCGAGGATGATGTCGGCCTGTCGGCGGCAAAACTGTTCTTCGCCTATGGGCTGGGCAATGCGCTGACCTTCTCGATGTCGGTCGGCGCCTCCACGGTGCTCAACTCCGAGCGGCCGACGCCGGCGGTGATGTTCGCGCTGATGAACAAATATCATCCGAGCATCTTCTTCGGCGTGCCGACGCTGTTCGCGGCAATGCTGAACGACGAGGCGACCAAGGCGCAGTCCGGCGGCAATCGCCTGCGGGTCTGCACCTCGGCCGGTGAAGCGCTGCCGGAATCGGTCGGCAATGCCTGGCGCACGCGGTTCGGCGTCGACATCCTCGACGGCGTCGGCTCGACCGAGCTGCTGCACATCTTCCTGTCGAATGCGCCTGGCGACATCAAATACGGCTCATCCGGCCGTCCGGTGCCCGGCTACAAGGTGCGGCTGGTCAACGAGAGCGGTGCCGATGTCGCGGACGGCGAGGTCGGCGAACTGCTGGTTGATGCGCCCTCGGCCGGCGAGAGCTATTGGAATCAGCGTGCCAAGAGCCGCGCCACTTTCGAGGGCGCCTGGACCCGCACCGGCGACAAGTACACGCGCGATGCCGACGGCCGTTACACCTTCTGCGGCCGCGCCGACGACATGTTCAAGGTCTCCGGCATCTGGGTCTCGCCGTTCGAGGTCGAGAGCGCGCTGATCACCCATCCCGCGGTGCTGGAAGCCGCCGTCGTGCCGGAAGCCGATCCGGAAGGGCTCTTGAAGCCGAAGGCCTATGTGGTGCTGCGCCCCGAGAGCTCGGCCGAAGGTTTGCGCGAAGCGCTGAAGGAGCACGTCAAGCAGAAGATCGGCCCGTGGAAATATCCGCGCTGGATCGACGTGGTCGACAATCTGCCGAAGACGGCGACCGGCAAGATCCAGCGCTTCAAATTGCGCGAACATTAGCACTGCCTCTCCATACGTCGTCCCGGCGAAAGCCGGGACCCGTACGCCGCGGCCTTCGTTTTGAGAGATGCTGTTCGACGGCTTTTGCGCAACAACTGAAGCCTGTGGTTATGGGTCCCGGCCTTCGCCGGGACGACGATGAGGGAGCCATCATGCAAAACCTAAACCCCACAGGCTTCCTCAGCATCGACAACTCCGATCTCGAATACCGCATGATCGGTCCGTCACCCGAGGCAGCACCGACCATCGTGATGCTGCACGAAGGTCTCGGCTGCGTTGGGTTGTGGGGCGACTTCCCCGAGAAGCTGCAGGCCGCGACCGGCGCCGGCGTGTTCGCGTATTCGCGCGCGGGCTATGGCGCGTCGTCGCCGGCAAGACTGCCGCGTCCGGTCGACTACATGCATCGCGAGGCGCTCGACGTGCTGCCGAAGCTGCTCGACCGGGTCGGTTTCCGCCGCGGCCTGCTGCTCGGCCATTCCGACGGTGCCTCGATTGCCGCAATCTATGCCGGCGCGCATCAGGATCATCGCCTGCACGGGCTCGCGCTGCTCGCGCCGCACTTCATCGTCGAGGACATCTCGGTGCACTCGATCGCCGAGATCAAGACCGCGTACGAGACCACCAACCTGAAGCAGAAGCTCGGGCGTTGGCACAAGGATGTCGACAACGCCTTCTATGGCTGGAACGGCGCCTGGCTCGATCCGAAATTCCGCGATTGGGATATCTCCGAATATCTCGCCTATATCCGCGTGCCCGTGCTGATCGTGCAGGGCGCGGATGATCAATACGGCACGATGCGCCAGGTCGAGATCGCTCAGGAGGAGTGCTACTGCCCGGTCGATGTCGCCGCGATCGCCGGCGCCGGCCACTCGCCGCACCGCGAGGCGCCCGCGGTGACGCTGGACGCGGTCACCGAATTCGCTCGCGCTGCGCTGCGCGACGACCCGGCACTGGCGGCCTGACATTTCCTGCCGGTGTTAGGCCATTGGCCGAGCAAACGATTTTTCCAGGACATGAAACAAAATGCATGTTTTTGCGTTTTGAACTGGACTAGATCGAAAACATGCACTATTGTGCATGAAGACAAGACGAACCTTCAAACGAACAACAGGTAAGGGTGGCCCATGGCTGGTGACGATCGCGTCCTCGCAGGCGGGGCGAAGTACATCGATTTCCAGACCGAGCCGTCGCGCTACCGGCACTGGAAGCTCGACGTCGCCGGCGACGTCGCGACGCTGACCATGGACGTCGACGAGAACGCCGGCCTGTTCGAGGGCTATCAGCTCAAGCTCAATTCCTATGACCTCGGCGTCGACATCGAGCTGGCGGACGCCGTGCAGCGGCTGCGCTTCGAGCATCCCGAGGTGAAGGTGGTGGTGATGCGCTCGGGCAAGAACCGGGTGTTCTGCGCCGGCGCCAACATCCGCATGCTGGCGGGTTCGACCCACGCCCACAAGGTCAACTTCTGCAAGTTCACCAACGAGACCCGCAACGGCCTGGAAGATTCCAGCGAGAATTCCGGCCAGAGCTTCATCACCGTCGTCAACGGCACCGCGGCCGGCGGCGGCTATGAGCTGGCGCTCGCGACCGACCACATCATGATGGCAGATGACGGCGCCGCCGCCGTCGCGCTGCCGGAAGTGCCGCTGCTTGCGGTGCTGCCGGGCACCGGCGGCCTCACCCGCGTCGTCGACAAGCGCAAGGTGCGCCGCGACCATGCCGATTTCTTCTGCACCATCGAGGAAGGCATCAAGGGCAAACGCGCGGTGCAATGGCGGCTGGTCGACGAGATCGCGCCGAACTCCAAGCTCGAGGGCAAGCTCGCCGAGCGCGTCAAGGAATTTGCCGCGAAGTCGAAGCGCAACGGCGCGGGCAAGGGCCTCGCATTGACGCGGCTGAAGCGCACCATCGACGACAGCGCGATCCGCTACGGCTTCGTCAGCGTCGACATCGATCGCGCGGCGCGCATCGCCACCATCTCGATCAAGGCGCCTGAAACCACCGCACCCGCCGATCTCGACGGCATGATCGGGCAGGGCGCGGCGTTCTGGCCGCTGCAGGTCGCCCGCGAGCTCGACGATGCGATCCTGCATCTGCGCATCAACGAGCTCGAGATCGCGATGCTGGTGTTCAAGAGCCATGGCGAACGCGCCAATGTCGTGTCCTATGACGCGTTCATGGAGGCCAACAAGGCGCACTGGCTGGTCAACGAGGTCAGGCATTACTGGAAGCGCGTGCTCAAGCGCATCGACGTCACCTCGCGCACGTTGGTGACGCTGGTCGAGCCCGGCTCCTGCTTCGTCGGCACGCTGGCCGAGCTCGTGTTCGCCGCCGACCGCTCCTACATGCTGATTGGCCAGAAGCAGGGCGACAACCGCCCGCCGCCGGCGATCGAGCTGACCGCGATGAATTTCGGGCCGTACCCGATGAGCCACGGCCTGACCCGGCTGCAATCGCGCTTCCAGGCCGACCCGTCGGATCTGGAGCGCGCGCAAGGCTCGATCGGCAAGGCGCTCGACGCCGAAGAGGCCGAGGAGCTCGGCCTCGTCACCTTCGCGCTCGACGATATCGACTGGGACGACGAGGTCCGCGTGTTCTTCGAGGAGCGCACCTCGTTCTCGCCCGACGGCCTCACCGGCATGGAAGCCAATCTGCGCTTCGTCGGGCCGGAGACCATGGAATCGAAGATCTTCTCGCGCCTCACCGCGTGGCAGAACTGGATCTTCCAGCGGCCCAACGCGGTCGGTGAGGACGGCGCGCTGCGCCGCTACGGCACCGGCCAGAAGGCGCAATTCGACATGACGCGAGTGTAGAGGCGAATACCGCCGTCATCCTGAGGTGCGAGCGCTTGCGAGCCTCGAAGGATGATTGGAGGCAAGAATGCCAGACAAGCATCCTTCGAGACGCGCTACGCGCTCCTCAGGATGACGGTTGAGCAAGACGCGATACGCACCGAAGCGATATTAAGGAGCACGCCATGAACATGAACATCATGAACGTCGATTACTCGACCAAGATTCCAAACAACGTGAATCTCGCCGAGGACCGCCAGGTGCTCAAGGCGCTGGAGGGCTGGCATCCCGGCTACATGGACTGGTGGAAGGACATGGGGCCGGACGGCTTCCAGGAGTCGCTGGTCTATCTGCGCACCGCCTATTCGGTCGATCCGCGCGGCTGGGCCAAGTTCGACTACGTGCGGATGCCCGAATATCGCTGGGGCATTCTGCTTGCCCCGCAGGAAGAGAACCGCGTCATTCCGTTCGGCGAAGACTACGGCAAGCCGGCCTGGCAGGAAGTCCCCGGTGAGCATCGCGCGATGCTGCGCCGCCTGATCGTGATCCAGGGCGACACTGAGCCGGCCTCGGTCGAGCAGCAGCGCCATCTCGGCAAGACGGCGCCGTCGCTCTACGACATGCGCAATTTGTTCCAGGTCAATGTCGAGGAAGGCCGCCATCTCTGGGCGATGGTCTACCTGCTGCAGAAGTATTTCGGCCGCGACGGCCGCGAGGAAGCCGACGATTTGCTCCGCCGCCGCTCGGGCGATGCGGATTCGCCGCGCATGCTCGGCGCCTTCAACGAGGCGACGCCGGACTGGCTGTCGTTCTTCATGTTCACCTACTTCACCGACCGCGACGGCAAGATGCAGCTGCACTCGCTGGCGCAGTCGGGCTTCGATCCGCTGTCGCGCACCTGCCGCTTCATGCTGACCGAGGAAGCCCATCACATGTTCGTCGGCGAGACCGGCATCACCCGCGTCGTGCAGCGCACCTGCGATGCGATGAAGGAAGCCGGCATCACCGATCCGAACGACATCGCCAGGATCCGCGCGCTCGGCGTGATCGACCTGCCGACCATCCAGAAGAAGCTGAACCTGCACTATTCGCTGTCGCTCGATCTGTTCGGCTCGGAAGTGTCGACGAATGCGGCGAACGCCTTCAACGCCGGCATCAAGGGCCGCTACAAGGAAACCACGATCGAGGACGATCATCAGCTCAAGAACTCGACCTATCCGGTCATGAAGCTGGTCGACGGCCAGATCAAGATGGTCGACGAGCCGGCGCTGACCGCGCTCAACATGCGGCTGCGCGACGACTACACGCAGGATTGCGTCAAGGGCATGCTGCGCTGGAACAAGGTGATCTCGACCGCGGGCATCGATTACAAGCTGACGGTGCCGAACACCGCCTTCCACCGCCAGATCGGCGAGTTCAAGGACGTCCATGCGACGCCCGATGGCCTCTTGATCGACGACGCCACCTGGGCGAGCCGCAAGAACGACTGGCTGCCGTCGACCGCGGACGGTGATTTCATCGCCTCGCTGATGAAGCCGGTCACCGAGCCCGGCGAGTTCGCCTCCTGGATCTCGGCGCCGAAGGTCGGCATCGACAACAAGCCGGGCGATTTCGAATATGTGAGGATCGAGAGCTGATCCGCTCGAGCATGATCCGGAAAAGTGTGAAGCGGTTTTCCGAAGAGATCGTGCTCAAACAATAATGAGGTCATGATGCGGGATCGCATCGTGACCTGATCGTTCCTCTCCTCCCGGAGGGGCCGGAAAGGGGTGAGCCGAACAAGGTCCTGGCTCGCCCCTTTTCTTTTTTGGGGCCGGTGCCAAGCTAAGGTCAGCACTGAAACTCAGTGTCGAGGGGGGTGAACGGCTCAGCTCCTGCCGCAAGGTATCGTACGGAGCCGGCCTCAATCATCGCCTGAAAACTCGTCGGGCCACATCCGCGCGCCGTGAAGGACGCGCAAGACGCGAACAGTCTCACCGTCGACTTGGTATGCCGTGACATAAGGAGTGCGTGGGATGACCAACTCGCGCGTCCCCGCGACACGTCCGGGCCGGCCGCTGTCAGGAAAGTCGAGCAAGCGCCGCGTGGCATCGGCAATCTGTTCGTCAACATGCACCGCGGCGCGCGGGCTCTCAGCTTCGATGTAGCTGAAAATCTCGTCGCGATCGGACAACGCGAAGCGCGACCAGACCAGTTTCACCGTTTATGCCCAGCCGCTTTTCGAAGTGCAGCGGCCCGGCGTTGCGCGAAATGCGCCTCGACCTCGGAATCATCGATACTGGGCCGGGTATCCGCCAGCGCCTGGTGCACCTTCTCACGAAACCAGCTGTCATAGGCTTGGCTGTTGCTCACCAGCTCCAGCGGCAGCATCCCTTCGTTGGCTGTGCGCGTCAGCAGGATCCGCACGGCGTCGGATACCGTGAGGCCCATGTTCTCGAGAACCGCGGTGGCCTTTTCCTTTACGTCCGCGTCGATGCGGGTTTGGACCAGAGCGTTTGAAGCCATGGCGACCTCCTTCCTCGCATTCAATGTAATGCATTTGAATGACAAGCGCTAGAGGTGTCACGTCTGTGATCGGAGGCGCGCACATGGTCAAAACGGCCGCTTTTCGGCGAGGCCGTTGCCACGGGCCTCAATCCGGCTCGGGCGGACGAGGTGAACTGATGGCGCTTCTGATCTTCCACCTCAGTCAGGGGTGCGCAGACCGGAATGGCGAAGTCCGGAGTTCGCAACAACTCATTCAACCGCTGCGCGCCATGTAATTACCTCTCTTAAGCCTGAGGCGGCTTTGGCCTATGGTCGCCGTAAATTGAACGGTCAGAAGTAGGCTGAAGCTTTGGCCGACATAGATGGCACTTCGGACAAGATCGTGCGTATTCAAAGGCGGTTAGCCGTCCTTGATGCCGAGCGGTCGGCGCTTGCGCTCGAACTGGAGACACTTGAGCAGAAGTTGATATCCGATCGTCAAGCGGCAACTCGGAATGCCCTTGCCGACGCTACTGTCACCAACCGCTCGTCATCGGCGGAGAAAATCGCGCTGTTCCGCAGCTTATTTGCTGGGCGTCCTGATGTCTTTCCGGTTCGATGGGAGAACAGAAAGACCGGAGGTTCAGGATATTCGCCAGCTTGTTCCAACGAGTGGGCGAAGGGGATCTGCGAGAAGCCGAAGGTTAAATGCGGAGAGTGCCCACATCAGGCATTCATCCCACCCTCCGGCGACATCATCGAAAAGCATCTGCGTGGCGGCGATTCCCCCTCGGCTGACTTTGTCGCCGGAGTGTATGCGCTACTACAAGATGAGACATGCTGGTTCCTAGCCGCGGATTTCGACAAGGATAGCTGGGCGGATGATGCGAGGGCATTGCTAGGTATCTGCCACGCGAGAGGAATTGCCGCCGCCCTGGAACGGTCGAGGTCGGGGAACGGCGGCCATGTCTGGATATTCTTCTCCGAGCCTGTACCGGCAAGGACCGCAAGGCAGATGGGCTCTGCCCTGATCACGGAGACGCTGGAGAAACGTCCCGAGATCGGCTTCACGTCCTATGATCGCTTCTTTCCGAACCAGGATATGATGCCCTTCGGCGGCTTCGGCAATCTGATTGCTTTGCCGTTGCAAAGAAAGGCTCGTGAGATCGGCAATAGCGTCTTTGTCGACGAGGGCCTGCGACCGTACGACGACCAATGGGCGTATCTGTCGTCTCCGCCAAGACTGTCGGCGGTCACGGTCTTCAAAATCGCGGACGAGGCTGAACGGTCGGGTCGAGTCTTGGATGTTCGCATGCCGGTCGACGATGAGCATGCCGACGAGCCGTGGAAGATGTCGCCGTCGCGCCGTAGTGCGCCGCGACGCATAGACACTGCCATCCCGCAAAACGTCAGGATCGTGATTGCTGATCAGATTTACATCGACAGGGCGGGTCTTCCGCCGCCTCTGATTGCGCAGCTTATTCGCCTGGCAGCGTTCCAGAACCCGGAGTTCTATCGCGCGCAAGCCATGCGGATGCCGACATTCGGCAAGCCTCGGGTCGTCTCATGTGCCGAGTTATGTGCGCAGCATGTTGCGTTACCCCGAGGCTGCCTCGATGAGGCTATCCATCTATTCAAAAGCCACGGTGCCGTTGCGGAGTTGGATGATTGTCGCGAGGTTGGCATGCCGCTGCCTGCGGATATTTGCTTCCGAGGCGAATTGCGACAACCGCAGTCGAGGGCATTCGATGCTGTCGCCCGCCACGACAATGGCGTGCTTGCCGCGACAACCGCATTTGGCAAGACCGTTGTTGCAGCAGCGCTTATTGCTCATCGCCACCGGAATACACTCGTTCTTGTCCATCGACGAGAATTGCTCAATCAGTGGGTGGAGCGTCTACGATCCTTTCTGAATGTAGACCCGAAGCGCATCGGGGTTGTCGGTGGTGGGAAGAGACGGCCCACGGGTGTCATAGACGTCGCGCTCATCCAGAGCCTCGTTCGTAAGGGCGAAGTTGCGGATATCGTCGCCAGATACGGTCACCTGATCGTCGACGAATGCCATCATCTATCCGCAACAAGCTTCGAGCTTGTCGCGCGGCGGTCCAAGGCGCGATACGTCGTCGGCTTGTCGGCGACCATCGCGCGAAAAGACGGACATCATCCGATCATCTTCATGCAATGCGGTCCCGTTCGCTATAGGGTTGATGCACGGGTTCAGGCTGCCGAACGTGGCATCCGTCATCGTGCGCGCGACCGTTCGACGCAATTCGAACTGCCTGCCCCTCTGGCGTCGGTCGAACGTCCCTCAATGCCTGCAATCTATGCAGCTCTGGCGCAAGACAGTGGGCGGAATGATCTGATCTTTGACGATGTGTTAAAATCACTTGAGGCGAAACGATCGCCCATCGTTCTGACGGAGCGAAAAGACCATCTTGAATACCTTCGGCAGCGGTTCACACCGTTCGTGAAAAATCTCGTCGTGCTGCGTGGCGGTATGTCCGCGGGGGATCGTCGAATGGCGAACGCGGCGATGCAAGTGTCGGATGATGAGGAGCGCCTGATATTGGCGACGGGTCGCTATATTGGTGAAGGCTTTGATGACGCTCGGCTCGACACGTTGTTTTTGACGATGCCGATCGCTTGGAAGGGGACATTAGCGCAGTACGTCGGCCGGCTTCATCGTGAGCACGATGGAAAGAAGGACGTCCTAGTCGTCGACTATGTCGATCAGACTGTTCCGGTTCTCGCCCGAATGGCCGCGAAACGACGGGCGGGGTATCGCGCGCTGGGCTATATGATCGAGTAACGGCGCTCCGCTGGAGCGGAGCGCCGTTAGGAAGGTATTCGGCACCACCGGTGCTGCCGTCGTCCGTTGCGAGCGGTTTAGTTTTGTTCGGCCTGAGCGTCGCGCTTGGCTACCCCGCGATCTCCAGTCCCGCGGTCGCGTAGACCACGCCGCCGTCGACCGCGATGGTGTTGCCCACGACATAGTCGCCGGCGCGGGAGGCGAGGTAGATCGCGGTGCCCGCCATATCCTCGTCGCTGCCGACCCGCCGCGACGGAACGCGTTGTGCGACTTCATCCGCGTGGTCGCGCGCGGCGCGGTTCATGTCCGACTTGAAGGCGCCGGGCGCGATCGCGGTGACGTTGATGTTGTCCTTGATCAGGCGCGTCGCCATCCGGCGCGTCAGGTGGATCACCGCGGCCTTGCTCGCGGCATAGGAATAGGTCTCCATCGGGTTGACGAAGATGCCGTCGATCGAGGCGATGTTGATCACCTTGCCGGGCTTGTCGTGGCTCGCCGCCGCGCGCAGCGGCTTGGCCAGCGCCTTGGTCAGGAAGAAGATCGACTTGACGTTGAGGTTCATCACCTTGTCCCAGCCGCTCTCCGGGAATTCGTCGAAATCCGCGCCCCAGGCCGCGCCGGCATTGTTGACGAGGATGTCGAGCTTCGGCTCGCGCTTGATGATTTCGCTCGCGAGCTTGTCGCAGCCCTCGACGGTCGAGATGTCGATCGGCAGCGCGATGCATTCGCCGTCATAGGCGGCTGACAGCTCCTGCGCGGTGGCCTCGCAGGGACCTGCCTTGCGCGCGGTGATGTAGACCTTGGCGGCACCCTGCGCGAGGAAGCCGGCCGCGATCATCTTGCCGATGCCGCGCGATCCCCCGGTCACCAATGCGACGCGGCCTTTCAGTGAGAACAGATCCTTGAACATGCGCTCCTCCATTGCGTTGCCGATGGTTCTGATCGTGGCCGGGGATCGAGTCAAGGAAGGAGGGGAGGTATCTGTAGCCCGGATGCGGCGAAGCGAAATCCGGTGCAGCTATTCGTGGCGGCGGCCGTCCCGGATTGCGCTTCGCTTCATCCGGGCTACGTATGCAGGCTCTAAGCCGCATCAATCCGGCGAAAACCGTTCCACACCGCGGTGGCGGCGCCGGAGGTCAGCACCGGCAACAGCCGTGCGTCCTGGTAATTGCCGTTCAGCGAGACCCGCTGCAAGGCGGTCATGTGGTCGGCGCTTTCGGGAAACAGCATGCCCGGCCGCGTCGTCACCGCGGTCCGGAAGCCGATTGACCTCGCGAGGGCGAATTCGCGCTGCCCGGCGGCGATCCGGTCGCCATAGGGATAGGCGAGATGCGCGACTTGCCGCTGCAACGCGTCCTGGATCCGCGCCCGGCTGGTGGCGAGCTCGAACGATGCGATGGTCTCGCTCTGCTTGGCGAGATTGCAATGCGTGATGGTGTGCGCGCCGATCGTGACCAGCGGATCGGCGGCAAAGCCGCGCAGTTCGTCCCAGGACATGCAGAGCTCGCGCGCGATGCCGGCCTCGTCGACGCCGTGGCGGACGCACAGCGCTGAGATCTCGGCCTGCATCTCGGTCTCGCCCGGCAGCGAACGGAGCCAGTCATGCATGCGGCCGAATGCCGTGCGCTTGGCTTGCGGCGTCGCCGCGTCGATCCGCGTCATGACGCCGGCGATCGGCACCTCGATCGCCGATGCTGCCGCGATGATCCGCTCCAGCGCGATCCACCACAATTTGCCGCAGCCCTCGGCGAAATCGCTCGCGACGAACACCGTGAACGGCGCGCCGAACTCGCGCATCACGGGAAGCGCGAAATCGCGGTTGTCGCGATAGCCGTCGTCGCAGGTGAAGCAGGCGAAGCGCCGCGCGAAATTCCGTTCGGTGAGGCGGCGATGCGCCTCGTCCATGCTGATGATGTCGACATCGAGCGCGCGCAGATGCGTCAGCATCGCGCGCAGGAAGTCCGGCGTGACCTCGAGATGATGGTTGGGCTGGAATGCGTCGGCGCGCCGCGGGCGGACGTGGTGCAGCATGAAGATGGCGCCGACGCCGGCGAAAATCGGCCGCAGCAGGATGTGCGCACCCGAAAAATACAACGCCTCCATCCCGGCACGGATCACGGTGTTGCGGAGTTGTTTCATGAGGGCACGGGCTGGCCGATTTGCATTCCGCCGCAAACTTAGCGAAAGACCACTGAAGAAACTGTTATCCCGGTCCGACTTGGCGCCCCGCCATGACAGTCGATTTGGGGTTTGACAGTCAGCCAAGGGTTTGTTTTCTCTCTGGTTCCCGACCCGCAGGACGCTGAATGCACGGACTTTTCAAGTGGAGTAGCAAGTGGTGGCCGGGGGTGATTCCACTGGTCGTCCTGTGGGGTATCGCGGCCTGGACCTCAACGGCGACGGTCGAGGCGGATCTCGCTGCGCGCTCCAATGCCGCACTGAAGGACACCGTGCTCGACAAGCGCCGCATCAGCGTCGACGGCCGTGACGTGACGTTTGCCGCCAATGCCTTCTCCGAGGACGGCCGCCTCAGTGCGGTGGCGTCGGTCGAAGCCGTGCCGGGTGTGCGGCTGGTCAACGACGAGACCCGCCTTGTTCCCGAGGCCAAGCCCTATGTGTGGTCGGCGGAGCGCGACGTGGTGCGCGTCACGCTTGGCGGCAATGCGCCGCTGCCGTCGAGCAAGAGCAAGCTGACCGAGGCCGCGAAGGCCAGCCTCGGCGGTGTCGAGGTGGTCGATCAGATGGCGCTCGCCCGCGGCGCGCCACAGCGATTCGATCCGGCGGCGCTGTTGCTGCTGGACCAGATCGGCAAGCTGAAGGAAGGCAAGGTCACGCTGACCGACAACAAGGTAGCGCTCGCCGGCATGGCCCGCGAGCTCGGCGGACGCGAAGCGGTCGCGGCGGCGCTGAAGAACCTGCCGGAGGGCTATTCGATCGCCGCCAACGACATCAAGGCGCCGCCTTACGTGTTCCAGGCCTACAAGGACCCGGTCGCGGTGACGCTGACGCTGACCGGCTACGTGCCCGACAACAACGTGCATGCCACGCTGGTCGCCGCCGCCGGCCGCAAGTTCTTCAGCGAGAAGGTGGTCGACAATCTCAAGGCCAGCATCGGCGCGCCCTCGGGGTTTGCGGCGGCGGTGGTGCCGGCGCTCGGTGCGCTGTCGCGGCTGTCGACCGGCACGCTCGTGGTATCGGATCGCGAGGTGAAGCTGTCGGGCGATGCGCTCTACGATGCCGCGGCCGGCCAGATCCGCGACGGGCTCGGCAAGGACTTTCCGCAGGGCTGGCAGTACAAGGCCGAGGTCACGGTCAAGCCGGCGGCGGCGCCGGTCGATCCCACTGTGTGCCAGCAGCTGTTTTCCGAGATCCTCTCGAAGGGCAAGATCCGCTTCGAGTCGGGCAAGGCCGACATCGTTCCTGACTCCGCCGGCCTGCTCGACCGCCTGATCGAGACCGCGATGCGCTGCCCCAATGCGACGATCGAGGTCGCCGGCCACACCGACAGCGATGGCGAGGAGGCGGCCAACCAGGCATTGTCGGAGCGGCGCGCGCAGGCCGTGGTGGATTACCTGGTGCGCGCCGGACTGCCTGCCAACCGTTTCACGCCGATCGGTTATGGCAGCACGCAGCCGCTTGCCGGCAACGAGAATGAAGACGGCAAGGCGCAGAACCGCCGCATCGAATTCGTGGTGAAGTAGCGATGACCGTGCTCGCGACATTCTTCTGGGGTTGGCTGCTCGGCGCCGCGCTGCTCGGCTTCGGCATGGGCTGGATCGCGGTGGTGCACCGGGCGCAGGCCGTCTCACGGGTCTGGATGATCTGGCTCGCGCTGCTCGCCGCCGCGCTGGTGGCGGCATCGTTCGCGCGGGTCGTACCCGGCCGTTTCGGCTACTGGCTCGATCTCTTCCTGATGATGTTCGCGCTCTATCTCGCCGGCTGTGCGATCGGTTCCTGGTTGCGCGACTGGGTGGTCTCGCGCAGCAAGCCGGCGAGCTGACATTGGCGCTCCATCACGGCGCGGTGACCTGTCGTCCCGTAGTTTACCGGATGGCCCTGCGGACCGTTCGCCGGGCTAACTGCCGGACGTTGCACGTCAAGCTTGTCGAAGGTGGCGGGAAACGCGCATATTTGTGCACCCGCTGTCATGAATCATCCCTAATATCTTGAAGATGCGCGTTTTATTGTCGTTTGACGAATTCCACTGCGGCTTAAAACGCGCTACACGGGGCAGGGCACAGCGAAGCGCCGGCGGAGATCGCCCGGGAGCCGTCGTCGCGGGATCGCAATTCGAGGTCTAGATGCTGGAAGCAATACGCAGGGCGATGGCGTTTCTACGCCAGAAGCAACTCCTGCATCGGCTGGGTGTTGTCATCAGCATCGCCGTCATCGGCATCGCCTGCTACGTCCTCTACCACATGCTGCGCGGCATCGACACCAACGAGGTGCTCGAGGCCATCAAGAGCACCGAGCCGCGGCAGATCATGTTGGCGGGACTATTCGTCGCAGCCGGCTATTTCACGCTGACCTTCTACGATCTGTTCGCGGTGCGCGCGATCGGCCATGCCCACGTGCCCTATCGCATCAATGCGCTCGCGGCATTCACCTCCTATTCGATCGGCCACAATGTCGGCGCCAGCGTCTTCACCGGCGGCGCGGTGCGCTACCGGATCTATTCGGCCTGGGGATTGAACGCGATCGACGTCGCCAAGATCTGCTTTCTCGCCGGCCTGACCTTCTGGCTCGGCAACGCCGCGGTGCTCGGGCTCGGCATCGCCTATCACCCGGAGGCCGCCGCCAACATCGACCAGCTACCGCCCTGGCTCAACCGCACGCTGGCGTTCGGCATCATCATCGCGCTGGTCGCCTATGTGGTCTGGGTCTGGACCCAGCCGCGGGTGGTCGGCCGCGGGCCCTGGACGGTGACCCTGCCGGGCGGCCCGCTGACGCTGCTGCAGATCGCGATCGGCATCATCGACCTCGGCTTCTGCGCGCTGGCGATGTACGTGCTGGTGCCGGACGAGCCTAATCTCGGCTTCGTCGTGGTCGCGGTCATCTTCGTGTCGGCGACCCTGCTCGGCTTCGCCAGCCACTCCCCCGGCGGGCTCGGGGTGTTCGACGCCGCCATGCTGGTCGGCCTCTGGCAGATGGACCGCGAGGACCTGCTCGGCGGCATGCTGCTGTTCCGCCTGCTCTACTATATTGCGCCATTCGTCATATCTGTAATCTTGCTGACGTTTCGGGAGGTTATCGTCGGCGCCCGACTCAAACGGCTGCCGCAGACTGATTCGGGTCCCCGCGCCGAGCCGCACCATGAGGCGGTTCTGGTCCGCAAGCGCGGTGATTCCGGGGTCTGATGACGCGGCCCGATGCCTCCCGAGGGATGGTCGACATGACCGCGCCTGGGCGAGACACGAACCGACGGGAAGAAAGCCGCCGCGATGGCAATTGACGATACCCCGCAATCCATTTTCTCGCCCTGGCCCGACCGCCTGCGCCATTCCGCGCTGATCCTGCTTGCCGCGGCGCTGGCGCTCAGCGTGGTGGTCGCGCTCGGCGAATTGTCGCTGGTGCGGGCCTGCGCGGTGTTCGTCTGCATCGCGGCCGCGGCGCTGGTGCCATGGCGGCTGCACGATGCCGGGACCTCGCGTGAGGATGTCCGCGGCGTTAATCCGGTCGAGGCCGCGGCCGTCAGTGCCGTCGTCGCCGGCATGCCGGATCCCGCCGTGCTGCTCGATCGCGCCGGCCGCGTCATCCATCTCAATGCCGCCGCGGCCCAGCTCGCGCCGGCACTGCGCAAGAACGAATTGGCGCAATTTGCCCTGCGTTCGCCTGAAATCATCACCGCGCTGCGCGAGGCGATCGCGACCACCGAGCCGCGCCGCGCCACCTACACCGACCACGTGCCGGTCGATCGCTGGATGGAACTGGTGATCACGCCGGTGCCGGTGCCGACCCAGTTCGGCGGCACCGAGAAGTGCATGCTGATGACCTTCCACGACCTGACGCCATTGCGCCGGGTCGAGGAGATGCGCGCCGACTTCGTCGCCAATGCCAGCCACGAGCTGCGCACGCCGCTGGCCGCGCTGTCCGGCTTCATCGACACGCTGCAGGGGCCGGCGCGTGAGGACGCGCGGGCGCGCGAGCGCTTCCTCGGCATCATGCACACCCAGGCCACCCGCATGGCGCGGCTGATCGACGACCTGCTGTCGCTGTCGCGGGTCGAACTGTCGGCCCATGTGCGGCCCGAGGCCTCGATCGACATCGTGCCGATCATCCGCCAGGTGGCCGACGGGCTCGAGGCGCTGGCCAGCGAGCGGCAGGTCGAGATCGACGTCGACCTGCCGCAGGCCCCGGTCACGATCGCCGGTGACCGCGAGGAACTGCTCCGCCTGTTCGAGAACCTGATCGAGAATGCCCTCAAATACGGCGCCTCGGGCGGCCGCGTCATAGTGTCGCTCAATCAGACCGTTCCGGGCGCATCGGGCGAGGGGAGTCCCGAAATCCGTGTCATGGTACGGGATTTCGGTCCCGGCATCGCCCCGGAGCACCTGCCGCGGCTGACCGAGCGGTTCTACCGGGTGGACGTCGGCGACAGCCGTAACCAGGGCGGAACGGGCCTCGGATTATCGCTGGTGAAACATATTCTTAACCGTCATCGCGGGCGTCTTTTGATCGAGAGCGTGCCGAACAATGGCGCGACATTTACCGCCTGTTTTCCCCGGCCGAAGCCCTCGCTTCCGACCCAAAGCTAAGCATTTTCAGCCGCTTAGCGCTGTCATCCAACTGTCATCCAACCTTCGTAAAAGCAGCACCGACCGCTCCTAGATGGACCGGCGTGAGCGCGATCGGGCGCATTCGGCGCTTCGCTCACAAGATGGAGACCACCCCATGAATTTCATCAAAGCAATCGTCGCTGCCGGCATGGTCGCCGCGTCGACGTCGGCCTTCGCTGCCGATATTACCGGCGCGGGCGCGACGTTTCCGTTCCCGATCTATTCGAAGTGGGCTGACGCCTACAAGAAGGACACCGGCAATGGCCTGAACTATCAGTCGATCGGCTCCGGCGCCGGCATCAAGCAGATCCAGGCCAAGACCGTGACCTTCGGCGCCACCGATGCGCCGCTCAAAGCCGAGCAGCTCGAGAAGGACGGCCTCGTCCAGTGGCCGATGGTGATGGGCGCGATCGTTCCGGTCGTGAACGTCGAAGGCGTCAAGCCCGGCGATCTCGTGCTGTCGGGCGAAGTGCTCGGCGACATCTATCTCGGCAAGATCACCAAGTGGAATGACGCGGCGATCGCCAAGCTCAATCCGAAGCTGACCCTGCCGGCCGACGCCATCACCGTCGTGCGCCGTTCGGATGGTTCGGGCACCACCTTCAACTTCACCGACTACCTCTCCAAGTCGAACGCCGACTGGAAGTCCAAGGTCGGTTCCGGCACCGCGGTCGAGTGGCCGGTCGGCGTCGGCGCCAAGGGCAACGAAGGCGTTGCCGGCAACATCAGCCAGACCAAGAACGCGATCGGCTATGTCGAATACGCCTATGCCAAGCAGAACAAGCTGACCTACGCCGCGTTGGTCAACAAGGCCGGCAAGACCGTGCAGCCGACCATTGCCGCCTTCCAGGCCGCTGCGTCGAATGCCGACTGGTCGAAGGCCCCCGGCTACTACGTGATCCTGACCGACCAGCCGGGCGAAGCCTCCTGGCCGATCACCGCGGCGACCTTCATCCTGATGCACAAGGACTCGACCGACAAGGCGGCCTCGCAGGAAGCGCTCAAGTTCTTCAAGTACGCCTTCGAAAAGGGTGGCAAGGCGGCCGAAGAGCTCGACTACATCCCGATGCCGGACTCGGTCGTCAAGCTGATCGAGAAGACCTGGTCGTCGGACATCAAGAGCTAAGTCAGACGCTTCGAACAACGCCTGTGCCGCCTCACCGGCGGCGCAGGTTGAGCGACCAAGGCCCGGGTTCCGTCACCGCCGAAGACGCGCGGATGGGGCCCGGGTTCGCGCCCCCGGCGCAACCGGAACGACGCCCGGCCTCATGCGTCAGTGAAGATCGCTTCGGGGGCGTGGCGGTTTGTGCAGGTTTCAAATAAAAACGAGGGGATTGGCGTGGCAGACATGGCTGTTCAGAGCGATGTGATGGAAGCCGCGGGACCTTACGATCGCGCCAAGGCCCTCAGCGCCTTCAAGCTGGGTGATCTGACCTTCTACTGGATCACCCGCATCTCAGCGATCTCGGTTCTGTTGATCCTCGGCGGCATTATCCTGTCGCTGATCGTCGGCGCCTGGCCGGCGATGAAGGAATATGGCTTCGCCTTCCTCTGGACGCAGCGCTGGGCGCCCTCGGCCGATCCGCCGGTGCTCGGCGCGCTCGGGCCGATCTACGGCACGCTGATCACCTCGGTCATCGCGATGCTGATCGCCATTCCGGTCGGCATCGGCATCGCCGTGTTCCTCACCGAGCTCTGTCCGCAAGTGCTGCGCCGCCCGATCGGCATCGCCATCGAGCTGCTCGCCGGCATCCCTTCGATCATCTACGGCATGTGGGGCTTCTTCGTGCTCGGCCCGTTCCTGGCCAACACGTTCCAGCCCTTCATGATCAGGATCTTCGAGGGCGTCCCGGTGCTGGGCGCGGTGTTCGCAGGCCCGCCGTCCTATCTCAGCCTGTTCAACGCCGCGCTAATCCTCGCCATCATGGTGCTGCCCTTCATCACCGCGATCTCGGTCGACGTGTTCAAGACCGTGCCGCCCGTGCTGAAGGAGGCCGCCTACGGCATGGGCTGTACCACCTGGGAAGTCGTCCGCAGCGTGGTGATCCCCTACACCCGCGTCGGCGTGATCGGCGGCATCATGCTGGCGCTCGGCCGCGCCCTCGGCGAGACCATGGCGGTGACCTTCATCATCGGCAATTCGTTCCGCATCTCGTCGTCGATCTTCGCGCCGGGCACCACGATCTCGGCGGCCATCGCCAGCGAATTCGCCGAGAGCGACGGCCTGCACCAGTCCGGCCTGATCCTGCTCGGCCTCCTGCTGTTCGTGCTGACCTTCTTCGTGCTCGCCGGCGCGCGGCTGATGCTGATGCGGCTTGAACAGAAGGCGGGGAGGTGACGCCATGAACCCGATCTACAAATCCCGCCGCCGCAGCGACATCGTCATTCGCGCGCTCTGCGTCGGCGCCGCGCTGTTCGGCGTCACATGGCTGGCGCTGATCCTGATCACGCTGCTCTACAACGGCATCGCCGGCCTCAGCGTGCAGCTGTTCACCCAGAACACGCCGCCGCCGGGCTCCACCGATGGCGGTCTGCTCAACGCCATCGTCGGTTCGGTCATCATGACCGTGATCGGCGTCGGCATCGGCGCGCCGCTCGGCCTGTTCGCCGGCACCTACCTCGCCGAGTACGGCAAGCACGACAAGCTCACTTCGGTGATCCGCTTCATCAACGACATCCTGCTCAGCGCGCCCTCGATCATCATCGGCCTGTTCATCTATGGCGCGGTGGTGGTGCCGATGCGCGGCTTCTCGGCGATCGCAGGCGCGCTTGCGCTCGCAGTGATCGTGATCCCGGTCGTGCTGCGCACCACCGAGGACATGCTGCTTCTGGTGCCCAATCCGCTGCGCGAGGCGGCCTCCGCGCTCGGCCTGCCGCGTTCGCTGGTGATCAAGCGGATCGCTTATCGGGCTGCGCGGAGCGGGTTGATCACCGGCGTGCTGCTGGCGACCGCGCGCGTCGCCGGCGAAACCGCGCCGCTGTTGTTCACCGCGCTGTCGAACCAGTTCTTCAGCCTCGATCTGACCAAGACGATGGCCAACCTGCCGGTGACCATCAACAACTTCGTGCAGAGCCCCTACGCCTACTGGAAAGAGCTGGCGTGGAGCGGCGCACTGCTGATCACATTCACCGTGCTCGCGTTGAATATCGGCGCGCGTATCCTTGGTGCCGAAAGGGCCGCAAAATGACCGAGCTTTCCGTTTCCACGACTGCCGCGGGCCACGTTCCCCAGGTTCCGCTTCCGGAAGCGCCGCCGAAAGTCACGGTGCGCAACCTCAACTTCTATTACGGCGAGCACCACGCGCTGAAGAACATCAACCTGACGCTGGGCACCAACCGCGTCACGGCGTTCATCGGCCCGTCGGGCTGCGGCAAGTCGACCCTGCTGCGCATCTTCAACCGGATGTACGATCTCTATCCGGGCCAGCGCGCGGTCGGCCAGCTGATGCTGGACCAGACCAACATTCTCGATCCCAAGCTCGACCTCAACCTGCTGCGTGCGCGGGTCGGCATGGTGTTCCAGAAGCCGACGCCGTTCCCGATGACGATCTACGAGAACATCGCCTTCGGCATCCGCCTCTACGAGAAGATCTCGAAGTCCGAGATGGACGACCGGGTCGAGAAGGCGCTGCGCGGCGGCGCACTGTGGAACGAGGTCAAGGACAAGCTGAACGCCTCCGGCCTGTCGCTCTCCGGCGGCCAGCAGCAGCGCCTGTGCATCGCGCGGACCGTCGCGGTGCGCCCCGAGGTGATCCTGTTCGACGAGCCCTGCTCGGCGCTCGATCCGATCTCGACCGCCAAGGTCGAGGAGCTGATCCAGGAGCTCTCCGAGGACTACACGATCGCGATCGTCACCCACAACATGCAGCAGGCGGCGCGCGTCTCCGACAAGACCGCCTTCATGTATCTCGGCGAGCTGATCGAGTTTGACGACACCAACAAGATCTTCACCTCGCCGAGCGATCGACGCACCCAGGACTACATCACCGGCCGGTTCGGCTGAGGAGAGGGACGATGGCTTCTGAACATACCGCCAAGGCATTCGACAGCGACCTGCAGGAGTTGACCCGCCTGGTCGCCGAGATGGGCGGCCTCGTCGAGCGGATGATTACCGAGTCGGTCGATGCGCTGATCCGTCGCGACGTCGCGCTCGGCAAGCGCGTGGTCGCCGCCGACATCGAGATCGACAACCTGCAGCGCGTCATCGAAGAGCGCGCGGTGCTGACGATCGCACGCCGCCAGCCGATGGCGATCGACCTGCGCGAAATCGTCAGCGCGATGCGCGTCGCCACCGACCTCGAGCGGATCGGCGATCTCGCCAAGAACATGGGCAAGCGCGTCGCGGCGCTGGAAAGCGATTTCCAGCCGCTGAAGCTGATCCGCGGCCTGGAGCACATGACCGACCTCGTGCTGTCGCAGGTCAAGTCGGTCCTCGACGCCTATGCCGCGCATGATCTGCCGGCGGCGATGAACGTCTGGAAGGGCGACGAGGAGGTCGATGCGATCTGCACTTCGCTGTTCCGCGAGCTGCTCACCTACATGATGGAGGATCCGCGCAACATCTCGTTCTGCATCCATCTGATGTTCTGCGCCAAGAACATCGAGCGGATCGGCGATCACGCGACCAACATCGCCGAGACGGTGTTCTACATGATCGAGGGTCAGCAGATCACCGACAAGCGCCCGAAGGGCGACATGACGACTTTTGCCACCACGGTGCCGGGTACCTAGAACATGATCCGCAACCGCGGAGCCGGATTGTCCTTCCGACAAGTCGTGTCCGCGGGGATTATGCTCAGGAAAGTAAGCGTTTCGGTTTGCGTCTGGGCAACGGATCACCACAGAGAAAGAACTTAAACCGATGAGCGCACGCATTCTGGTAGTCGAAGACGAGGAAGCGCTGACGACGTTGTTGCGCTACAACCTCGATGCGGAAGGCTACGATGTCGAAACCGTGGGGCGCGGCGACGATGCCGATACTCGGCTGAAGGAGCGCGTTCCCGACCTCGTGGTGCTGGACTGGATGCTGCCGGGCCTGTCCGGCATCGAACTGTGCCGCCGCCTGCGGGCGCGGCCCGAGACCAAGCAGCTTCCGATCATCATGCTGACCGCGCGCGGCGAGGAGAGCGAGCGCGTGCGCGGACTTGCCACCGGTGCCGACGATTACATCGTCAAGCCGTTCTCGGTGCCCGAATTGCTGGCACGGGTGAAGGGCCTGCTGCGCCGCGCGAGCCCGGAGCGGCTTGCGACCGTGCTGACCTATGGCGACATCGAGCTCGACCGCGAGAAGCGCCGCGTGGCGCGCTCGGGCCGTCCGATCGATCTCGGTCCGACCGAGTACCGGCTGCTCGAATTCTTCCTCGAGCATCCCGGCCGCGTGTTCAGCCGCGAGCAGCTGCTCGACAGCGTCTGGGGCCGCGACATCTACATCGATGAGCGCACCGTCGACGTGCATATCGGCCGCCTGCGCAAGCTGCTCAATCCGGGCCGCGAGCAGGATCCGATCCGCACCGTGCGCGGCGCCGGCTATGCGCTCGACGACCGCTTTGCGAAAGCCGAGCCGCAGCCGTAACGGCTGTGGCTGTGCGCGAGAATCGGTTCGTCATGACGTGAGGTGAGCAAACTGTCGGGCACCCTCCCCCCTTG